>JBBSJI010000116.1:0-7569 GCA_038257425.1 Chitinophagales bacterium | reverse complement strand
TTTCAACTCGTCCAGTTCGTCTAATATATCTGCCTTGGTCATGATGATCTGCGTAACACCATTTATCATGCATGCAAACTGCAGGGCTATCAGGTCAATCCAGCCACAGCGCCTTGGCCGCCCGGTGGTACTTCCAAATTCGTTACCTGTCTTACGGAGCTGTTCGCCGGTTTCGTCATGCAATTCGGTGGGGAAGGGCCCGCTGCCCACCCTGGTACAATAGGCTTTTGAAATACCGAATACTTCCCTGATCTTTTGAGGTGGTATTCCTAAACCAGTACAGACACCAGCAGAAATGGTATTGCTGCTTGTAACAAAGGGGAAGGTTCCAAAATCCACATCCAGCATACTTCCCTGTGCCCCTTCAGCTAAAACCCGCTGCCCCTTTTGAATTTTTTCGTTAATAAAATATTCTCCGTTTACGATCTTAAATTCCCGTAAAAATTCCACTGCCTCAAAAAACTCTTCTTCCCAACTGTTTATGTCTTCCTGGAAATTGAAATTATCCAATAGCCGCTGGTGCTTCATCCTTATCTTAATATAATCTGTAGTAAAGCTTTTATCCAGCAGGTTTCCTACGCGTAAGCCATTACGGCCGGTTTTATCCATATAAGCAGGCCCAATGCCTTTAAGAGTGCTGCCGATTTTTTCATTGCCTTTTGATAATTCACTGGCTTTATCAAGTGCCCGGTGAGTTGGTAAAATAAGATGTGCCCTTTCGCTGATGTACAGATTTTTTTTATAATCAACTCCAAAGGCAGCTACGTTCCCGCACTCCCTTTTTAAAGTAATGGCATCCAGCACCACGCCATTACCTATCAGGTTAACTTTATCTTCATGAAAAATACCACTGGGTATCTGGTGAAGCACAATTTTCTTTCCATCTACATACAAAGTGTGCCCGGCATTGGGGCCGCCCTGGAAACGGGCTATTACATCGTAATCTTTTGCAAAATAATCTACTATTTTACCTTTTCCTTCATCGCCCCATTGCAAACCCAGAATTACATCTACCATTTTTGATTTTAGATTTTCGATTTTAGATTTACCTGCCGGTATATGTTGGGCAGGCATTTATTTTTCAATTTAACATCGTTGTGAACTTGTTCTGTTATTCTTTCTTTTTAGTAAAAAGAAAAAATAATCTCACTTGTACCGCATACCACTTTGGAGCATTGAGCGAACCCGAAGTGTTATCAAAGCGAAGTTTTGCAACCGTGTAAAAATAAAATGAAATAACACAACCACCTAAAATGATATTGGGTTGTTTGAAAATTGGGGAGAAAAGGAATGAAAGAAGATGTACTGTAATTGTAACTATATGGTCAGACCATGTGCTACGCCACTTTCAACATACTCAGCTTGCTGGTACTGAACTTGCGTTGAGCATACTCAAGTGTAACCTCAAATTCTTTTACTTTTTGGGAAGGTAACTCATACATGGCATCGGTAAGGATACTTTCGCTAATGCTGCGAAGGCCACGGGCGCCCAGTTTATATTCCAGCGCTTTTTCTACCATAAAATCAAAGACTGCAGGTTCAAATTTAAGTTCTATACCTTCTATTTCAAATAAACGGGAAAACTGTTTAATTAAAGCATTTTTAGGTTCTGTCAATATGCTGCGAAGTGTTACTGCATCTAAAGGATTTAAATAAGTAACTACCGGTAAACGGCCAAGCAATTCGGGTATTAAACCAAAATGCTTCAAGTCAACTGCGTTTACAAAATGCAGCAGGTTATTGTGTTGATACTCCTGTAACTCTTTATTTACATTAAAACCAATAGCATTGGTATTTACACGGCGTGCAATTAATTTATCTACGCCATCAAAAGCACCACCGCAAATAAAAAGGATGTTCTGGGTATTTACTTTTATCAGTTTCTGCTCGGGATGCTTGCGTCCGCCCTGGGGTGGCACCAGCACTTCAGTTCCTTCCAGTAATTTTAATAAGCCCTGCTGTACGCCTTCGCCACTTACATCTCTTGTTATAGACGGGTTATCGCTTTTACGGGCTATCTTATCTATTTCATCAATAAAAACAATTCCTTTCTCTGCAGCTGCCACATCGTAGTTACAGGCCTGTAATAAGCGGCTCAGCATACTCTCTACGTCCTCGCCCACATAACCGGCTTCTGTAAACACCGTAGCATCTACAATAGCAAAAGGCACATTCAACATACGGGCAATTGATTTTGCCAGCAGGGTTTTACCTGTACCGGTTTCGCCAACCATAATGATGTTGCTTTTTTCGATCTCTACATCATTTTCTATTTTTTGATTGAGTCTTTTGTAGTGATTATAAACTGCAACTGCTAATATTTTTTTGGCATCTTCCTGTCCAATTACATATTCATCCAGGAATTTTTTTATTTCGATAGGCTTCCTTACCGTTAACTTATGTGATTGGGGAGTGTGCTGTTTATTTTCTTTTGTATTACCGCCCAGTTCCTGTTCAATAATTTCTTCGGCATGCTCTACACAATTCTCACAAATATGCCCATCCTGCCCGGCAATGAGTATTTTAACCTCATCGCGGTTGCGGCCACAAAATGAACAATGTAAAGTTTGTTGTTTAGCCATATCGGGTTAATGCTACTTAATTTTTTAATTAGGGGTAAAGGTACAAAAAAGCAGCTTTCTGCTATTTAAGACAACATATCTTCTTATAACGTTGCATTTTTTATATCATAATCTGGCTTATTTGTTTAGATCTTGGTCATTACGGCATCTACAATACCATAAGCAATAGACTCTTTATCATCCATCCAGTAGTCACGGTCAAAGTCTTTGAGGATCTTTTCTACAGACTGGCCACAGTTCTTTGCCAATACTTCGGCACCCATTATTTTGGTTTTAAGTATTTGGGTTGCCATTATTTCCAGGTCGGCACTGGTGCCTTGTCCGCCACCGCTTGGCTGGTGTATCATTACTTGTCCACTGGGGTAAATAAATCTTTTGCCTTTTTCTCCACCACTTAATAATATACTGCCCATACTTGCAGCCATGCCCATACAAACGGTACTTACAGGTGAACTGATCATCTGCATAGTATCATAAATGACCATACCACTTGTTACCATTCCACCCGGGCTGTTAATAAAGAAAGTGATCTCTTTTCCAGGATCAATAGCTTCCAGGTACATCAGGCGATTGGTAATATCCTTAGCGCTTTTATCATCAACGGGGCCCCACAGAAAAACCTTACGATGTTCAATAAATTTTTTATCGAACTGCCAACTGCTCAGCATTTTTTCCATAGGGTTTTCCGGCATTCCCTCAGGTGTGTCCTCGTCTTCAAAACGATTTTTATAAAAATTCATAAACTATGTTTTATTATTTATTTTCTTTTTTTTGTTTCCTTGGATTCATTAGCAAAACCTCATCGATCAGCCCATATTCTTTTGCTTCGGTAGAGGTAAGCCATTTATCACGGTTACAATCTATATGTACCTTCTCCACCGGCTGGCCGGTATGAAATGAAATGATCTCGTACAATTCTTTTTTTACTTTGATCACTTCGTTAACGGTTATCTCAATATCACTTGCCTGTCCGCCTGCACCCGCACTTGGCTGATGCATCATAACACGGCTATGCTTTAAAGCTGTACGTTTGCCTTTAGCACCTGCACACATTAAAACTGCGCCCATACTGGCTGCCATGCCTGTGCAGATGGTTGCTATATCAGGCGTTATGAACTGCATGGTATCATACATACCAAGTCCAGCATACACGCCACCACCCGGGCAGTTAATGTACATCTGTATATCACGGGTACGATCTGTACTTTCTAAAAACAATAACTGTGCAGTAACAATGTTAGCCACTTCATCGCTGATGGGATAGCCCAGGAAAATGATCCTGTCCATCATCAGGCGGCTGTAAACATCCATTACTGCAATGTTCATCTGGCGCTCTTCAATAATGTTGGGAGTAAGATTAGTAACATTGCCCCCCCCACCCCCCGAAGGGGGGATTGAAGCAACAGCATTGGGAATGCTGTGTTTTATATAACTATCTAGCGTATTACTGCTGATACCCCTGTGCTTTACGGCAAACTTTTCAAATTCTTTTCCAAAATTCATATAATATAGATTGCTGTTATTTAATATTTTTTGCTAAGCAAATATAGTTGATTGTGTTACCCCAAAAAAAGAACCATTAATTTGTTTAATCCCTGCTCCGGGATTGATATATCAGAATGTACTGAACCAACATGGCAATGGAGGCCAGCGCAGCAACTACATAAGTTAATGCAGCCCATTTTAAAGCATCTTTTGCTTTTGTTTGTTCGGGGCCGGTTGTTATCCGGGCAGTCTCCAGCCATTTTAAAGCCCTTGCCGACGCATCAAACTCTACAGGCAAAGTAATTACCGAGAACAATGTGGTTATTGCAAACAAAACAATACCCGCAAGTAAAATGGTAGGGTTGCCGCCACCAAAACCCAGGATACCCAATCCTGCAATTATTATCCATTGAGATAAAGTGCTGCTGATCTTTACAGCAGGTACCAATTTGCTTCTCAGCATCAACATAGAATAGGCGGTGGCATGCTGAACGGCATGGCCGCATTCATGTGCTGCCACAGCGGCAGCAGAAACATTTGCACCGGCATACACATCGGGACTAAGGTTAACCGTTTTATTAACAGGATTATAATGATCTGACAAAAACCCATCAACAGAAATCACCTGCACATCGTAAATGCCATTATCCCGCAGCATTTTTTCGGCTATTTCTTTTCCGCTTAAGCCACTGCTTGTAGGCACTTTGCTGTATTCAGCAAATTTGCTTTTTAACCGGTACTGAACCAACATGCCGATACCCATAAAAAGTAAGGAGACGATCATGATACCAAAAGTCATAACTAATAATTTATGGCTTTGAATTCACAAAGAATGCGCCAATCTAAGGATATGCCATTTCGGCAATAAAAAACCTTCCTGCAGAAAGGGCTATGGTTTTTGCCGGATTTGTAATTAATCCGCTTTCGGTTTTCAGGATTCTGTATTGCCATCAGAAAAATGCCGGAAGGCAATTAAGTGTTTCTACCTGACTAAAATACCCATTGGCACTGATGAGAAGATGTGCTACCGGTTATACTTTTACTAAAACAATTTATACAATGAAAAATAAAATAACACGGTCGATATTTTTTAGTACGCTGCTGCCGGTTGCATGCCTGTTGATATCTGGCAGTACCCATGCACAAACCGAGGAAAGCAAACAAAATGCAGAAAAGTTTAAGCTCATGCTGGGAGGCACATTTGCCAAGCCCAAGATAATGCCCAATATGAAAAAATTTGCGCTTGCACAGATAAGGGTAAATTACAAGCTTACCACAACCGAATCTACCATTGGTAAAGAAAAAAGCAGCGGTGCAATGGCAGGCGCTAAACTGGCGGCTTATTTAGAAACAACTGATGGCAAATTAACGCAGGAAGATTTCCAGGAAATAACTGATCACTTCTATCATTACTTCCAGTTAAAACTAAAAGAGGCTGGTGTTGATACAGTGGCCTGGAGCGCCATTGCCAGCTCAGAATTTAATAAAAGTGGCGACGATGATGATGATAAAGTCGATAAGGACGATCCGGTGGTAATGAGCGCTAATGCCAACAATGGAAATGTTATGTACCGTGGTAAAACCGCATTTGCTTTCGGAAAATCAAAACGTGCTACTAAGTTTTGTGAAGAAGTTGACGCAGCTGCAGGCTTTTTCAACATTACCCTTGATTTTGCAAATATCCTATTGGATGTGAAGATCAATACGTCTGAACATGCAAATGCTTATACTATCGAAAAAACGAGGTCTTTCAAATACAAAGGCACGGTAATTCCGCAAATGATAATTGTGCCAACCAATTTTGGTAACTCCCGCGGCTCATTACTCTGGAATCAAAAAAGCCAGGCAGAAGCCCTGGCGGTTATAGATAATATAGGAGGAGATGGTACTTATTCCGAAAAGGTTTCGCAGGACCCATCAAGGCTTAAAAATAACTTATTTGCTTTTGCAAAGTCACTTACACCGGTGGTGATCGAGACTACCCGCAGTAAATATAAAGCAGCAGCAAAAAAATCTTTGGAAAAATACGCCGATGCATTTATTGCCAAATCTATTTTATTGAAATAAAAAAACAGCGGCAAACCATACTTGATAGCAAATAAAAAAGCTTCTCTTACGGGAAGCTTTTTTATTATTATGTTGTAAATTTTATTTGTATTGACCTGTTAAGCCTTTTGCCAATTCTGTTACTTTATTAATACCATCATCACTCAAATTACCTTTCTTAAACTCAGCCAATGTATCAGGATGCTTGTTTTCAAGCTCCATCAGGAAATGCTCTTCAAATGCTTTTACATTTTTAACAGCTACTTCTCTTAATAAACCCTGCGTTCCCAGATAGATCATAGCAACCTGTTTCTCAACACTCATAGGTGAGTATTGCAGTTGCTTTAATATTTCCACGTTCCTTGCCCCTTTGTCAATTACGTTCTTGGTTGCAGCATCAAGGTCACCACCAAACTTACTGAAAGCCTCAAGCTCCCGGTAAAGTGCCTGGTCAAGTTTTAAAGTACCGGCCACTTTTTTCATTGATTTGATCTGTGCATTACCACCCACACGGCTTACAGAGATCCCCACGTTAATAGCTGGACGGATACCGGCATTGAACAGGTTACCTTCCAGGAAGATCTGTCCATCGGTAATAGAAATTACGTTGGTTGGAATATAAGCGGATACGTCACCAGCCTGTGTTTCAATAATTGGCAGGGCCGTTAAAGATCCTCCGCCTTTTACCAAATGCCTGATAGATTCCGGCAGGTCATTCATCTGCGCAGCTATCTCATCTTTAGAAACAACCTTTGCAGCTCTTTCGAGTAAACGGCTATGCAGGTAGAATACGTCACCAGGATAAGCCTCACGGCCCGGTGGCCTTCTTAATAACAAAGAAACCTCACGGTAAGCAACAGCCTGCTTACTCAGATCATCATAAATGATCAAGGCCGGCCTTCCGGTATCACGGAAGAACTCGCCGATTGCAGCTCCGGCAAATGGTGCGTAGAACTGTAAAGGAGCAGGATCAGAAGCAGATGCAGCTACAATTGTGGTATAAGCCATAGCGCCATACTCTTCCAGGGTCTTCATAACACCTGCAATGGTAGAAGCTTTCTGGCCAATTGCTACATATATACAATAAACAGGCTTGCCTGCTGCGTAAAATTCTTTTTGATTGATGATGGTATCAATAGCGATGGCAGATTTACCAGTCTGGCGGTCACCAATGATCAGCTCTCTTTGTCCACGGCCGATAGGGATCATCGCATCAATAGCTTTGATACCTGTTTGTAAAGGTTCTTTTACCGGCTCACGAAAGATAACACCCGGTGCTTTACGCTCCAGTGGCATTTCATACAATTCGCCTTTAATAGGGCCTTTACCATCAATTGGTTCGCCAAGTGTATTAATAACACGGCCGCTCATTCCCTCTCCTACTTTAATAGAAGCGATCTGGCCGGTACGTTTAACTTTATCACCCTCTTTAATTTCACTGCTGTCGCCCATCAAT
>JBBSJI010000115.1:0-7582 GCA_038257425.1 Chitinophagales bacterium | reverse complement strand
TTATGGGAAGGTTGCGTACGTGTTCCGCACCCGTTTGCCGGTCGCCACCAGGTATTGCTACCCGTGCTGCCCCTCGACTTGCATGTATTAAGCCTGCCGCTAGCGTTCATCCTGAGCCAGGATCAAACTCTCCATTGTAAATGAGTTGTTTGAACGTGACTTGTAATTTCTCATTGAAAAATTAACGTCAAATTCTAAATTAATATTTGCGCTAACATTACCTTGATAATCAATTAATTATTTGCTGCTGTTTCCAAACTTTCAAAGAACTTTTAGACTCTACTTTTTGTCCCTTTTTTAATTGGGAGTGCAAATGTAAGGGCCTATATTTTATCACCCAAATTTATCTAAACTTTTATCTTATTTTTTCCTTTGAAAAAACCCGTTTTTTAATTGGGAGTGCAAAAGTAAGAGCGAAGCGATTACCCACCAAATTTAATTTCATTTTTGATGAATTTATTTTTGATGAATCTGATATTTTTTGTGTGTGATTTTGTTAAGAACTAATGCCTTTTTTCAAAAGCGGACGGCAAAGATAAGGGTGGAATAACTGCTGCCAAAATAAATCTCAATTTTAATTGTTAACAATACTAATAAACAAATGTAGATACCAGACTCAATGCCTAGCTGTATTGAGTTACAGGCTTTAATAATTTTATTTATTTTTTTTGAAAAAAATGGAGAAAATTAATTTAGGCCCACAATAACTTTCATTTATAGTTAAAATGGCTTTAGGAATAAGCCAAAAAAACAGGTGATCCTTTTAAAGAAAAGCTACCTTATCCAGAAATAAACCTTCGGAAGGAACTGAAAAATCTGCTTTAGTACAATCCTTGCCGTCAATTATTGCATTAAATTCTTTTAAATTAATTTTCTTTTTGCCTACTAAAAGCATGGTTCCTACTAATCCCTTAACCATACCACGCAAAAAACGATTGGCTTTTACTTTATAAACCAGGCAACCTGCTTCCATTATCCATTCACTGGCATAGATTTTACACTCAAAGTTGTTTACCTGGGTATTCCGCTTTGAGAAACTTGTAAAATCGGCATACTGCATAATTACCCCAGCAGCCTTCTGTAACAATCCATAATCTACTGGGTATGGTATATAACAGGCTCTTCCTTGTAAAAAAGGATCCTTATGCTGGTATATATAATACCTGTATTGCCTGCTGATGGCATCAAAACGACAATGCGCCTGATCAGCAACCGGGAATATCTGCATAACAACTATATCCAATGGCAAAATAGCATTCAGATTATACGCATCATCTCTCAGGATAATATCCGTATCAAAATGGAAGAAATTCTGTAAAGCATGCACACCCGCATCTGTACGGGATGAACCAGTAAGTTCAAATTTAGTTTTATAATAGACCTCTAAAGCTTTTTCAACTTCAGCCTGGATAGAATTTGCATTATGCTGCTTTTGAAAGCCGGAGTAGCGTGTACCCTTATAGGAAACCTCTATGAAATAACGTGGCATATATTAAGCAGTGGATATCATTTAATGATTGATCATAGCATTCAATCGTGTTTTATAGTAATTATCCGTTAACTGATTTTTCAATATCCCAAAATTATTCACATCAGATACAAAAGGAAAAGCAGCCACAAAAAATTTATACTTCTCTTCTTCATTAATAAACAAAATACTCAAATCTTTTATCTGAATGGTGCTATAACATGTATTTAAAAAATGCTTATTGGCAGCCTTTATCATATTCTTTTCATTTGCCTCACCTGCCATTTGCCTGCGTAGTTTCAAAAAATCACTTTCAGTAGCTGTCTTTTTACAATTGCTGTTTGTAACAGGATTGGAAACTGATGTGGTAGCTTTTGTTTCTTTAACTACAGCCCCTTGCTTTTTTATTCTGCCGGAATCTTTTTTTGGTTTGGAAGACACTGCCACAGGTGTTTTCTCTTCCTCTGTCTTTTTTACCTGTTGCGTCACCACTTCATTATCTGTTTTTGCAACCGGAGCCCATGCAATTGAGGGTTCACCCACCACTTCGGCCAGTATCCTTGTAAATTCATCAACATTCGGGCCCGCCTTTTCTTCTCTTCCTGATGGAAATTCTTTTTTAATAGCCAAGGGCTGCATTGTTTGCAAATTGAATATAGCCCAACCCTTATCAGAATTTTTGAGGAGAAATCCCATATTGACATCCTTGATCTTTACACTGGTACTTATTTCAGGTAACCCTGCCTCATAAAAACCAATGGTAAGCTGATATGTATTCTCACTTAGCTTGGGAATAATTAAATATCCTGCCGGCGAAGCGTTCAGGACCTTTTTATCCAGTTTTACATAAAACTCCTCTTTATTTTCTGTTTGCAGATAAATAAACCTCCACGTTTGCGCCACAACACAAATAGAATTCATCAACAAAATAAAAAAAATGACCTGGAATTTTAATAAGAATGAATTCATTTTTAACATGATTAAACCTTTCAAAAATACTTATTTAATCCTTGTTTTTACCACTTAAATAAAAAATGACTATCCATTAACAAACACACGCTTATTTTTGCTGCCTAAATAATAGATATGAAAAAAACAATGTTCCTGCTTGCATTAATAATTGCAGCACCCTTTTTTGCAGCGGCACAGTTTGGTGCTGAACCTGCTGATACTTCCTGGAAAAAAATATTCCGGGAATCTCATCCAAAAATTAATGACCTGGTTCATACAAAACTGGAGGCTAAGTTCGATTACGCCAAATCTTATATGTATGGAAAGGTATGGATAACCCTAAAACCTCATTTTTATAATACCGATTCTCTTTTGCTTGATGCAAAAGGTATGGATATTAAAGAAGTATCAATTGTTAAAGGCACAACTAAAAACAAATTGAAATATACCTATGATGATGCTGAACTGAGAATATCGCTTGATAAATCATATAAAACTAATGAACTCTACACCATTTACATTGATTATGTAAGCAGGCCAAATGAACTTAAAGTTAAAGGCAGCGCTGCAATTACCGATGCAAAAGGATTGTACTTTATTAATCCTAAAGGCGAAGAAAAAGACAAGCCAACCCAAATATGGACACAGGGAGAAACTGAAGCAACCAGTGTTTGGGTACCTACAATTGATAAGCCTAATCAAAAAACCACGCAGGAAATTTATATGACCGTGCCGGCCAAATATGTTACGCTCAGCAACGGTTTATTAAAAAGCCAGAAGAAAAATGCAGACGGCACAAGAACTGATTACTGGAATATGGATCTGCCACATGCGCCTTATTTATTTTTTATGGGCGTAGGCGAATTTTCAATTGTTAAAGACAGCTACAAAGGAAAGGAAGTAAGCTACTATGTAGAAAAAGAATATGCACCTGTTGCCCGTGGCATTTTTGGGCACACTCCTGAAATGATGAAATTCTTCTCTGATAAATTAGGCGTTGAATATCCCTGGCAGAAATATGCCCAGATCGTAGGCCGAGACTATGTTAGCGGTGCCATGGAAAATACCACTGCAACCTTACACCAGGAAAATGCTTATCAAAATGCAAGAGAACTGGTTGATGGCATTGGATGGGAAGGCACTATTGCCCATGAATTATTTCATCATTGGTTTGGCGACCTTGTAACTGCCGAAAGCTGGAGCCATCTAACAGTGAACGAATCAATGGCTGATTATAGCCAGACACTTTGGATGGAATATAAATATGGCAAGGATGCCGGTGATGAAGAAAATTTTAAAGGACTTCAGGGTTACCTGTCTAACCCTAATGAAAGTAAAAAGGACCTTGTCCGTTTCAGGTATGCTGATAAAGAAGATATGTTTGACCTGGTGAGTTATCAAAAAGGCGGGCGTGTACATAACATGCTGCGTAATTATGTTGGAGATGATGCTTACTTTAAATCGCTGAATAATTATTTAACTACCAATAAATTTAAACCCGGCGAAGCAGGCCAGATGCGCCTTGCATTTGAAGAAGTGACCGGCAAGGATATGAACTGGTTCTGGAACCAGTGGTTTTACGGAAGCGGCCACCCTGTTGTAAAAATAGATTACAAGTATGAAGCTGGTAAAGCAATGGTGATTATTGAGCAAACCCAAAAGACTGACAAGGTTTTCCGTTTACCAATTGCTATTGATGTATATACTGGTGCCACCAAAAAAAGATATAATGTTTGGGTTGAGAACAAAATTGATACCTTCTCTTTTACTTATTCGCAAAAGCCCGACCTTATAAATGTGGATGCTGATAAAGCAATGCTTTGGATTAAGACTGATAATAAAACTGCAGAGAACTACGTACATCAAATTAAATATGCACCACTTTATTTAGACCGTAAAGAAGCGCTTGATTACTTCGCAAAAAAAGCAATGCCTGAACTATCAATGGGCCTCACCGATAAATTTGCAGCACTTAGAAGAAGCACGCTTGCACAATTGGAAGCTTCTAAAATAGCAGAAGATGCAAAAGTTATTGAAGGAGTTGAAAAAATTGCAAATACAGAAAAAGACAGGAAGACAAAAGCAGCGGCTATATCTTATTTAGCTAAAACAAGTAATGCAAAATACAAAGCACTGTACGATAAGAACATTAACGACAGCAGCTATTCCGTATCTGGCGCAGCTTTGGAAGGCTTAGTAGGATTAGAGCCTGCAAAAGCTTATGAGCTGGCTAAAAAATACAGCAGCGATGCTAAAGGTGATCTGGGTGTTGTGGTGAATGATATTATTATTAAAGAAGGAACAGAAGCTGACTTTGATTTTATAGCAAACCGTTTTGACAAAATGCCATTAAGCCAGGAGAAATTAGAAGCTACTGCTTCATTCACTACCTACCTGGAAAAGGTGAGCAATATTGCCAATGTAAAAAAAGGAGTTGATCTGATTATTAAATTCCGCAATGCTATTCCAGAACAATACAGGGGATTTGTAGACCCAATGCTTAGAGGTGGATTAGATAAATTAGGAAAAACAAAAGGAAAAGAAATTGGAGATTATATCAACAATAGCTGGAAATAACCGTTAAGTCTTTTTATAAAAAATGCCTCCATAAAATTGGAGGTATTTTTTTATTCAGAAGTTTTTATTTTACCAACTGCCGCTTGCGCCACCACCACCAAAACTACCGCCACCAAAACCACCAAATCCTCCTGAGCTTCCGCCGCCGCCACTCCAACCTCCGCCACCGCCTCTGCCGCTACTGCCCAACAGGCTGCCCAATATAAATGGCATAGCGCCACGCCTGCTCATGAATGAGCCGCCACCACGACCTTTTCCGCCACTAAATAGCAGAAAAAGAACAATGATGATAATGATAAAAAATGTCCTGCTTCCACCGCTGCTTTTTTTACCATAACTTTTTGGCGCAGTATATTCACCCTTTACAGCCTGTATAATCGCATCTGTGCCTTCTTCAATACCCCGGTAATAATCTTCGCCTTTAAAATTGGGACGGATAATATCAGTGATTATATGACTGGCAGTTATATCAGGCAAAGCACCTTCCACACCGTACCCTGTTGCAATATTTAATTTCCTATCCTCCTTTGCAATTAGCAATACAACTCCATTACTGAATTCCTTTCCGCCTACACCCCATGCCCTCCCTAATCTTACATTAAAATCAGAAATATCGTTACCGTTTAAGGTAGGGATGATGACAACCGCGATCTGTGTAGTAGTGCTGTCGTTAAAGGCAACCAGTTTATTTTCTAAAGCCTGCCTTTGATCAGCTGTAAGGGTATTGGTATAATCATTTACCAACTGATTTGGCTTTTGCGTAAGCAACTTTTCAAGATCAAAACTTTCCTGGGAGAAAGCTGCCAGGTTAAGCAACAGTAAACAGAGTATGTAAAGAAGTTTTTTCATTATTTGTGTAGAGAAGCGGCTGAATTTTTATTTGCCAAAAACAATTTCGTCAGGCAATTCGTTTTTATCTTCTGTTGGTATGTATGGAAATTTTTCCTTCAGGGTTTCACCGATTTCTTTTATACATTGGGCAATGCCCTTGCTGATATTATCTTTTGTAAAATTGGCAATCATCATTTTCACTTCTGCATCCCAATAGTCCTTCCCTGCTTTCTGATAAATGCCTTCATCTGCAAATAAAGCCAGCTCATGATGATCCATGGCAATGTATAATAACACCGCATTGCGGTGATCTGTTTCCTGCATTTTTAGTTTAAAGAATATCTCAGCCGCACGATCAATTGGATCCACAAAAGGATTTTTGCTTTCTACATAAATCCTTACTTCGCCACTGGTTTCCTTTTCGGCCATACGTATGGCTTCCACTATCCGGGCCTTATCTTCAGCCGAAAAAAACTCCCTCTTTTTAAACAAAGAAAACATGTGGGTATTTTTATAAAGATCATGATCCACCCGGTTAAAGATGGATCATGATTATAAAAGAAATTATTTTATATCAAACTTGATGTCCGGAGCCTTTTCGCTGCCGGCATCTGCTTTGTAGAAAGGTTTTTCTTTAAACCCAAACAAGCCAGCCAGGATATTTTTTGGAAAGCGCTTTACTTTTAAATTATATACTTCAATAGATTTATTATAATCCTGACGGGCAACATTAATCCGGTTCTCCGTGCCTTCGATCTGTGTCTGAAAATCCCGGAATGCCTGCGTAGTTTTAAGATCAGGATAGTTCTCAACTACAGCCAGTAGTTTACTGAATGAACTCTGTAAACCTGCCTGTGCTTTTTGATATGCTTCCAAAGAGGCAGGATCATTGATATCTACATTTATAGATGTTGCTTTTGACCTTGCTTCAATTACTTCACGTAATGTTGATTTTTCGAAGTTTGCAGAACCCTCAATGGTTTTAATGATGCTGCTGTAAAGATCTGTTCTGCGCTGGTAATTGGTTTCTACATTAGCCCAAACCTTTTTTACATCCTGGTCGGCAGTTACCAAACCATTATATCCGCTGCATCCCCAAAATCCAAGAATAACAAGTATTCCTATTAATACTAATAAACCCGTGCGTTTCATATTTAAAGTTTTAAGTTGTTTAGTGGATAAAAATACACTTTTTTATAATCCTGTAAGTTATGATTATATGAAACGGTATTTTTTTTTGGGGGGGGGAGAATTAATATGTAGGGCTTATAGATCCTTTATAAAAATACTAATCTTGTGCGGCGCAGTTTCATCACCACCGAAATATGGAAACAATTGGTAACCCTGTGCAGTTTCCCCAGCCTGTGCCCGGCTTAGTTTTACCAGCTTATCGTTAACCAGGAAAACATAATTATTGCCATCTATTTTTATAGCACAGTTTATAGTTTCACTAATAGCAACTGTACAGATCTCCTGGGAAATGCGCTGGCCGTTATTATAAACGTAGGCATATAACCGGAGTGCGCCATTATTAAATGACCAGCCGATACGGGCACTGTTCCCGTGCGGATCCTGCCCTTCAGTAAAGCCGTAAAGTTTATTAATATCATATTGGTTTTGCGGATCAATAGTGGTATAAATGGCTGAACTGTTGAATTTAACTTTAAACAGCATTTGGGTAATACTAACCGGTTTTATGGCTGTTTTATCGCAATAATGTTCACCGGCAGCAATAGTATATTCTGTGAATTCTTC
>JBBSJI010000114.1:0-7995 GCA_038257425.1 Chitinophagales bacterium | reverse complement strand
TTTTAGTAAAAATGCCGTGTTTATGAATTTGCTGTCCATACATTTTCCGGGCGTAGAAATATATGCAGCATCTATGGCGCAGGCTACCGCAGTGGGTGCGGCACTTTCCATTCACAAAGCATGGAATACGAAACCAATACCGAACGATATTATTGAATTAAAATATTTTGCTGCCAATCATTAAACCAATCAATAAAAACATTTAATGATAAGATCAACTGAGCAGGTAGTTTTCTTGCCATAGTAAGGCTAGAAAGGTTTAGTGTTTGCGCAAAAGGAAATTCGAATTTTTATGATTTTCACTTTCTTTGATGGAGACAGTGCATGCTTAATGAACATAAAAATATGGCCACAAATAAATTAAGAAGCAGAAATTGGTTTGGCCGCACCGGTAAAGATGGTTTTATCTACCGTGCCTGGATGAAAAACCAGGGTACGCCGTCCCATGAATTTGACGGCAGGCCGGTGATTGGCATTTGTAATACCTGGAGTGAACTTACCCCTTGTAACGGGCATTTCAGGGAACTGGCACAAAGCGTTAAAAATGGAATTTATGAAGCCGGTGGATTTCCCGTGGAGTTTCCGGTAATGTCGCTGGGAGAAACTTTATTAAAACCAACTGCCATGCTGTTTCGGAACCTGGCAAGTATGGATGTAGAAGAAAGTATTCGTGGCAACCCTATGGATGGCGTTGTGCTGTTATGCGGCTGCGATAAAACAACACCATCATTGGTAATGGGTGCAGCAAGCGTAAACATTCCCACCATAGTTGTAAGTGGTGGCCCAATGCTTACCGGCAAACACAAAGGCAATAATCTTGGCACATCAGATGTTTGGCGATTGAATGATGGACATAGAACCGGCGAGGTAACTTCCGAAGAAATGCAGACCATCGAATCGGCTATGTGCCGCAGTGCAGGCCATTGTGCCGTAATGGGCACAGCCTCTACCATGGCTTGTATGGTAGAATCGCTGGGGCTAAGTTTACCTGGTAATGCAGCCATACCAGCGGTTGATGCCAACAGGAAAGTACTGGCACATTTATCGGGTATGCGGATAGTGGAAATGGTGAAGGAAAATTTGCGGATGTCGGATGTGCTTACAAGAGCCGCATTTGAAAATGCCATCATTGCCAATACCGCCATTGGAGGCTCCACCAATTTTGTAATTCATCTATTGGCCATTGCCGGCAGAATAGGCGTGGATCTTACATTAGATGAATTTAATAATATTGCCAACAATGTTCCGCTGCTTGCCAACGTTCAACCATCCGGCAAGCATTTCATGGAAGATTTTTATTATGCAGGCGGCCTGCCCGCCATATTGAAAGAACTAAAGCATTTTTTACACAATGATTGCATCACGGTAAATGGCAATACCATACAGCAAAATTATGAGCAGGCAGCATGTTGTAACACAGATGTAATCGGATCGGTCAACCACCCCTTTAACCCAGTATCGGGTGTGGTTGTTTTAAAAGGGAATTTGTGTAAAAATGGTGCAGTAATAAAACCTTCTGCAGCCAGCCCACATTTGATGCAGCATACCGGGAAAGCAATTGTATTTGAAGATATAGATGATTATAAAATTAAAATAGATGACCCACTTTTAGATATTGACGAAAACAGTATTTTGGTATTAAAAAATGTTGGGCCAAAAGGATATCCAGGCATGCCCGAAGTAGGCAATATGGCGCTGCCAAAAAAATTACTGGATAAAGGCATAACCGACCTGGTAAGAATTTCGGATGGCAGAATGAGTGGTACCGGCTTTGGAACCGTAGTGCTCCACGTATCGCCGGAAGCAGCCATTGGAGGAACGCTGGCCGTGGTGCAGGATGGCGATATCATTACGCTGGATGTTAACAATAAAACGTTGCAGCTACATTTATCCGATGAGGATATAAATATGCGCAAGGCACAGTTGCCTGCACTAAACCTACTGCAGTCCCGTGGCTATGTGCATTTGTACCAGCAACATGTGCAACAGGCACACCTGGGAGCCGACTTCGATTTTTTAAGGGGATGTTCGGGCAGCGAGGTAAGTAAGGATTCTCATTAATGCAATAAAAAAATACCTAATGGCTGATAAGATTTTCACCAATGAAGTTGCCATTGTTACCGGAGCTGGCCAGGGCATTGGGTTTGAAATAGCCCGGCAACTTGCTATGCAGGGAGCCTCCGTAATTTTAAATGATGCAGATGAAGCACTGGCCAACCTTGCTGCCGAAAAAATTGCAAAAGAAAATGGCACTTGCATTCCCCTGCATGGCGATGCAAAAGACGTAGCGTTTATTTATGAAATGGTCGAAAAAGCGGTGCAGCATTTCGGGTGCCTCACACTGGCAGTAGCCAATGCCGGGCTTTCGCTGTACGGCGACTTTTTTGATTACACAAAAGCTGCCTTTAACAGTGTAACTGAATTAAACCTTGGTGGCAGTTTTTTTTTAGCACAGGCTGCCGCCAAACAAATGAGACAGCAAAAAAAAGGAGGCAGCATTTTATTGATGAGCAGTGTGGTTGCACACCAGGCACACAAAGACCTGGCAGCTTACGCCATGACAAAGGCAGGGCTGGAAATGCTAGCCAAAAACCTGGTGGTAGAACTATCTCAGTACCAAATTACCATCAATACCATTGCCCCCGGCGCAACCCTTACCGAACGCACACTTTCTTTTGATGATTATATAAAGGGATGGTCTGCTGCTACGCCAATGGGTCGCCCGGCAAGTGTAGGCGATATTGCCGCCGCAGCATTATTTTTATTATCACCTTCATCCCGCCATATTACCGGGCAGAGTTTAGTGGTGGATGGCGGCTGGACGACGATCAGTCCTACACCAGAATAGAAATCATTGAATTTAATATCCTGTAACTAGTTGTAACAATAAAAAATAAAAATTGCTATTAACCTCTTTCATCGTTTTACCAAACCAACGCTTTATTAGTATGAAAAAAATATTTGTAAGTCTGTTTGCAACCATTGTTATTTTTCAGAGTGCATTTACCCAAAACAGACAACCCTTGCAATGGCAAATTGGGTATCACAAATCCATTAATGATCAGCCTGCAAAATGGCTGCCATCCATCGTTCCGGGTGCGGTGCAATTAGATGTGATGAAAGCAGAAAATTACAAACAGCCTTATTGGTTTGGCAATAATTTTGAACAGTTTACCTGGATGGAAAATCAATTTTTTACCTACAAAACGTCTTTTGCAAAACCGACTATTGCCGCCGGAAAGAAAATATATTTTCATAGCAAAGGCATCGACTACCAGTTTATCATTCACCTCAATGGCGAAAAAATACATGAGCAGGAAGGCATGTTTACTTATGTAGATATTGACCTCACCGATAAACTAAAAACACAGAATGAATTGACCATAACTTTATTTCCTGTACCAACTGTACCGGGCAGCAGGAACACCATCTGGCACTACCGGGACAATGCCCGAAAAAGTGTAAAGCCAGCCGTTAGCTATGGCTGGGACTGGCATCCACGGCTGATTACAAAAGGTATTTGGGATGAAACATTTCTGGACGTTCGCAATGAAAGCCATCTAAAACAGGTATGGGTAAAATATGAACTGAACGAACAATTGAATAAAGCAAACCTCCACGCCGTGGTAGAAGGCAATGCGTTAAAAGGCAGCAATTATGTGTGGACAATTAAAACACCAGATGGCAAAACTGTTTTATCTAAAAGAGGAAGTTTCGATGCTGATGATCCAATTATAGAAGACAGCATCAGCAACATCCAACTGTGGTGGCCCAACGGTTATGGCAAACAAAATTTATACAGCAGCAGTATTACCATCAGCAACAATGGTACTGTTGCAGATACGCAAGAAAGTAAAATAGGATTTAGAAGTATAAAAATAGTGATGGGCCAGGGTGGTTGGGATGAGCCACAAATGTTTCCTAAAAGCCGCTCGGTAGCACCGGCCACTTTTGAAGTAAATGGAAAAGTAATTTTTGCCAAAGGTACCAACTGGGTTCACCCTGAAATTTTTATGGGTCTTGCAAACAGGGCCACTTACGAAGCACAAATAAAATTAGCCAAAACCGCCAACATGAATATTTTCAGGGTATGGGGCGGCGGTGTTACCAACAAAGAGTCTTTCTTTGATTTATGCGATGAGTATGGCATACTGGTGTGGCAGGAATTTCCACTGGCATGTAATTTATATCCCGATGAAGCGCCCTATTTAAAGGTGTTGGAGCAGGAAGCAACCAGTATTATCAAAAGAGTGCGCAATCATGCAAGCCTTGCACTGTGGTGTGGTGGCAATGAATTATTTAATGACTGGAGTATGATGACAGAACAGTCATTGCCCCTTCGCCTGCTAAATAAATTATGTTTTGAATTGAATCCGCAAACGCCATTCAATTATACCTCTCCCCTGTTTGGTATGGCGCATGGGCACTATGTAATGTGGGAGCCAAAAAATGGCGGCGAAGTATTTCAATGGATGCCCAAATCGAAGAATACAGCCTACACAGAATTTGGTGTGCCAGGTGTTGCAAACATCGAAGTATTAAAATCAATGATGCCTGCCAACGAATTGTTTCCACCAAAAATGGGAACAGGTTGGGAAACTCATCATGCATTTAATGTATGGGGTAAAGACCGCTGGCTGGAGTTACCATTTTTACAAGAATATTTTGGTGAAATAAAAAACCTGGAAGACCTGGTGGCTTACAGCCAGCTTACACAATGCGAAGGTTACAAATGTATTTTTGAAGAATCCAGGCGGCAGAAGCCCTATTGCGGAATGGCCGTCAACTGGGACTTTCAGGAGCCCTGGCCCTGTGCAGCCAACAATAGTTTAATCAATTATCCCAATAGTCCAAAGCCAGCGTTGTACCATGTAGGCAAATCGTTAAGGCCTGTTTTAGCCAGTGCAAGAATACCAAAATTCCGTTGGGATGAAGGCGAAACATTCAGCTGTGATTTATTTTTACTAAACGATACTTATGATAAAATACCGGGCGGAAAAATGACCGTTAAATTAGTGTATGATGATAATAAAGAAATAGAATTTTTAAATTGGCAATATGATGCTGTTACTGACAGTAAAAATATTGCCGGCCCCACGGCAAGGGTTGCGTTACCAAAGATGAGTAACAATTTATTTAAGCTGGTGGTATCGGTTGCTGGCAAACCGGAATATACTTCTGAGTATACATTTGTGTACAGAGGAAAAAATGTACTGAACGCAAAACCGAAGATTACGTATTTGAATGGTGTGGTGGAGTGATGAATTTGGTTGCTGTGTTTGATACCAGCATTAGTTCATTGTGGCATCATCGTTGTGTCACTCACTTGTACGGCAAATCTTTTTTGAACTTTTATTATGCAATAGAATAAATATTGTCTTTCTCATCATAAACACTTATAATAAAATAAATCAGTATGCAACAGGATGGTACCGCTTTTAAAATAATTTATATTGCCGCTTACTCAATTCAACAACATTAAGCATGCTGATAAATAAAAATTACATTCACAATAATGACGGCCATCTTTTAATAATTGTATGCAACAAATGGATAATTTGCCTCTTGATTACATTACTTTCTGTGGCGTATACATCGGGTCAAAAGCCAGCATACACCATACGGCAAGACGGAAGTTTTGATATCACAGGTACTGCTGTAACCATTGCCATCTGTTACCCCGCCATTGACAATAAAATGTTGAAGCCCTAAAAATTGTCCATCACCAAAACAGGGAATACGGCAAACATAACTTACCATTTATTGGAAGGGCTGTTTGCATTAAATTTTAATTATGAGGGAAATGCGCTGGTGATAACTCCTTCCGTGAAAAACAATAACCAGCCTGCTTCTTTCATTTCGATATTAAGAGATGCCGAAGTAAAAAATGTAAGCAAAGTTTACCGTACACCCACGCAAATAATGGGTAATGGCGGCATCATCGACTGGCCGGTGAGGAAAATGGATTACAGTAGCTGTGGCATTTTGACTGGACTGGTAGCAGACTCAGGTGCATCAAAAAAAGTATATTTCAAAAAAATCTTATGCCGTACTTTTTACCAATCGCCAGGAGAAAACAATCACAGGTACTTATACACTTCAATCCATGACAGACGTGAACAGCGGCACCTGTTATAACTGGGATGAAAAAGGCAGTAGCCTGATTGGAAAGCAAAAAAATATCACTATTTCTCTTAATCCCCACGAAAGTAAACTGATTTATATTTCAACAGATGGCGCAGGACCGGGTGGTATGACGATGGGTGGAAAATAGCACACCAGTATTTTTTATAATTTTTAGCTCCAATCAAACAAGGTTAAAAGTCGTGCCCCAGCGGGGTTTTTGCAGCAGAAACTAGCTGCCAAAACATACTTCCGCAAAACCCGGCTATGCTGCTTTTACCACCAGGATTGTAAGGCATTTTACTTTGAAATATTTTAAATCTACAGAATTACTTTGTATCGGTTGAGGTCTATGAGTTGGATAGGGCCTGCCTGCCGGTAGGCAGGATTACGCAGAAAGGATCTTTCAGTTAGATGGTTTGCAGTTCGAAAATTCAGTTGGGGACACAAGATGAGGCACTGGGCCGTTAAAGTTGAAAATTTTTTAATGCTAAAGCAGAACAACAATCTAACGTATAAACGCTTCAACCATGCCCCAATTAGTAATACTGACTTTTACAGAATCTCCTGCTGCTAATGGAATAAGTGATACTGGCGATCCGGGAATAACGATGTCACCTTTTTTTAGAAACTTGCCTTCCTTTAATAGTTCACCCGCAAGCCATCTTAACGAGGTAAGCGGACCTTCCCTCATGATTTCTGCTCCAATGGCCGAGGCTGCTAAGTTCCCGTTAACAAACACGCCTACTCCTTCTAAACTTAGATCAATGTTATTGGTAAACCTTCGTTGTTCACCAATAACCAACCCTGCGTGAATACCATTCAAAATAATTAATTCCTGCGAAGTTGGCTGAAAGCAGAATTTATAGTTGTGCAATTCTATTCCGGCAGCAACAGATTCAATGGCTTCGTCTATTTTACATTGTTCTAAAAATTCTTTTGTAACATCCCGGCCAATCTTAATTACAAACTCGGGTTCGATAGAAAGATTTTCATAGTCGGTAGCATCCAGGTTTACTTTATTTTTATAAATAAATGGCTCGGTAATAAAACCTTTTATAGGGTATAACAACCCAAATTGTTTCTGGACAGCATTGCTGGTACATCCCACTTTATACCCAACAATTCTTTCTCCTTCTTTTACCCGTGCATCAATAATTTTATGTTGAATTTGATAGGCTTCTTCCAGGGACAAACTTTTAACGTTGATGCCTGGTTCAAGATCGTAGCATTTTGTCTTAAAAACCTGCAGATAATTTTCAATAATATTTTTAAAGTGGGATTCCATGTGTGTTCATTTAGTGCAAGCATTGTTTAAAGCTGTTCAAATGGCTACGCAAGATAATCTATACCTTCATATATATTCGGAAGGTCTCCCAGCATAGTCAATTTTGTGGTATGGTCTCATTATGCAATTCCTGTAACCGGTAAACAGGCCTAAACAATACGCATTAGCAAACTTACAAAGTACCTGTTACTGATCCGGATTTTATTGACAGTTCATCCCATTTAGCCACAAATCAACCCTTAAATTTGAAGCGCTAAACTGACAGTTCTTATTTATAGCACAACACGCTTACGCCGCAAAGCTAAGCCTCAGCCTTCCCGGTATAAGTTTAATTTTTTTAGAAACACTTGAGCCATTAGGGGCTTTCAGCTATTGTTCTTAATGCTATGAGTATCCTTATCTTAATGTTGCTTAAATAGCAGTATAATAAAAAGTGGTAAGCGCCTCAAAACCTGAGTCAGTCCCAACAATTAACCAGCGTTGTCCGTTTGAATCAGATTGAACGCTTACTGGACCGGAAGTGGCGAGTTGCTTTAATTTATAAACATCATATACATGAAACAATACTAAATCGGGATAAAAAG
>JBBSJI010000113.1:0-8097 GCA_038257425.1 Chitinophagales bacterium | reverse complement strand
TCAATAAAAGAAACAGGCACCAGATTTTTTCTGTTGAGCGAAATATTTGCAGCAAGCCGGGACACCCGCTTGTTTACATCATCAAAAGGCTGCAGGTAAGGCAGTTGAACCATCATGAAAAATGCCTGTTCAAACGGGTCTTCAATTTGATTTACTTTTTCCAACATCATATCAAACATCTCCACTATCACCTGCGGAATGCCAAGCGGGGTATATACTGATTGCTGAATACCAACAGCAAATGTCCTTAATCTGCCAGATGCGTTTGGGTCGGGCAAAAGATTGTTAGATAGCAGCGCATGAATATTTAATATAGTATAGCGGTTGAAGCCAATCTCTTCCGGGTTAGTAACTATAAACTCAATGGCATCCTTATGGTTAAGAATCATTTGAGCATCTTTAGCAGGCTTGTTATCTGCAACTTCGCCTATCAAAATAAGCCGTTCTGTATCAAGCAAAGAATAGGTATTGCCTTCAAGCCTGCTCGAATTCCACGAAAGGTCAATCAATAATCTTTGCAGAATATCTTTTGCATAGGTTCCTGCAGGCTCGTTTTGCCTGGCTGTTTTACCAAAATCTGCTAATTTTTTCTTCTCTGCCTCTGTTAAATAGTTTGTGATATTGGGTTGATATAATTCTAAAAAATCCCTGTTATACCCAATTGGGGTGCGACTTGCTTGTGGAAGATTTATTAAAACCAAGGCCTGTTTGCTTTGTTCAGTTAAAACAAATGACTCAGATCCGGCAGGTTGATTATTCTCGTAGGTACCTGGTAATATTTTGTAAACCACCCCCTTTGTTTTCCCTTTTTTTTCAATAATTTTCTCACTTATTAATTTGTTTAATCTCCTTAAAAGTCTTTTGTCATCAATAGAAATACCCAGTTGCCTTTTAATTTCAGAAATTGCAATAGCCTGATTCGACAATCTTAAAACCTGTGTTATTAATGCTAATTCGTTTTGTTCTTTTGTCATTATCTACATTTTATTTATAGTTACATTATAGCCGGCTAAACCCGAAAATTATTTACTTAATAATGCTATTAAGACATTTAGGACAAAATTAAGACATAATTAAGACAAATTAAGACATTTTATAGATAAATCGAGACAAATTACTATGATTATATTATATCCCCATAACCCCTCCTTGCAAAAAAAAGACTACACGAAGACCTCAACTGGAAGACTTTGAATTGTTTTGGGATAATAATCCTGTGAATGGGTTGTGGAAGGCGGGGTTGTTCATGTTGTAATCGGTTCTATCATTTCGACGATAGGAGAAATCTGCAAACTACGAAGCAAATATTTTTAATACCAGCTTTAGTTTTCCATAACATCATCGTTGCGTCGCAATCCGTTCATCGGCACTGCTACTATTGGGCTTTCATCTTTTGCGGAGTGGGGTGACACAAAAGTGAATAAATTGAAAGTGATTACTTTCAATTCCACCCCTTACCTTGGTCATAATTTTTATTTTCCCGTTTATCTAATTTTAAACTCTGATGAAATCAATGACTAAATCATTTTACCGATTTAGAATCTGAAATTACCCGTTAAGCAGGTTCTAATTGGCAATCATGTTCCTCAGAATGAAATTCACACCCTGATTGATACCCTGAAGAAAACACAAGCCCTGTAAAATAACCCGATCAGCAATATCAGGATTTTTTTTAACACTGATTGAAAATTGTAAAGTCTTTCAATCAGCATGATTAATAGTTATTTCAAACACGATAAATTATTTTTTATGAAAAAGATACTTACGTTAATGGCAATTTTTCTGTCTGCATCAGCTATTTCACTGGCGCAGTATTCTATCGACTGGATAAGACCCGCCGAATCTTTCAGCAAAACCGGGGTGATGATGGTCAGGGACCAGGCAGATAATGTAGCAGTAACCGGATTCATCACCTCCAACAATATTTTTACCCGCAAATATGACAGGTTTGGCAATTTACAGTGGGAAGCCGTATCAACCTCCGGTGTGGCATCTAATTATGAAAAACCGGTTTGGATAAATGCCGATAGCAACAATAATATTTTGGTGATTGGCTACCGATATGTAAACAGCGGTGTATTGCAATACCCCAATGCACTCGTTATTTTAAAATACAGTCCGACAGGTACCTTACTTTGGAAACAGACTATTGCGATGACCTTCTTTGTAAATACTTTTATCAGTTTTAATCTGCGTAGCGAAGTAGATGCCAATGGCAACCTGTACATCGGTACTGTTGCCAGTTCGCCTTCGGGATTTGTACTGGTTAAACTTGCCCCGGACGGCACTACCTTATTTACCAGCAACAATAATCTTAACGGCGTTACAATGTTCAGGTCGATGCGGCTGAATGGCAACAGAATTGCATTCAGCGGCAGTTCTGGTAATTTAAGTGCGGCTATTGCCATAGCCTGGGATACAACCGGAAATGTATTATGGACGGGCTCTTTCCTGGGGCAGTCGGGCAATGATGTTGAACTGGATAATGCAGGAAATGTTTACATGCTTACGTCTTACTCAAACCAGGTTACTGCATCAAGCGGGCAGGATATACTCATTTATAAAATTGATGCAGCAGGTGCCCAGCAATGGGTTAAAAATTTTGATTTTGGTGGACAGGACTTTCCAACCCGGTTCACATTTGTTGGCAATAAATTAAGTGTAATCGGATACGGCAGTATCAGTGCTTACTATTTCGACTGGATAACTTTTCAATTAGATGCAGGAGGCAACATGCTGTGGAATGTACGGTACAATGAAACTACCGGTAATGATGAACAGTCTTATTTTATTGCTGCACAACCAAACGGAGAAGTTTTTGTAACAGGCAGAGGTGGCCCATTCTTTTACCAGTTTGGAAACGGATATCTGCGGATGATCACCGTTAAATATGATAATACAGGTGTACGTAAATGGGTTGATTCGGTAAATGTTTACAGCGGCAGAGGAGTAGCTTGCACAATAGCCAGCGACAGCAGTTTGTACGTATTGAGCGATTCTTATATGACAGCTTTCCATTTTCTCGACCACACAGGAGGTATACCAGCTGAAGTACCTTCGAATCTGAATGTTTCAAATATTGGCAGCACCTACTCCACTTTTTCCTGGACAGGAGTGTCCAATGCATATTTGTATCACTTGCGGTATAAAAAATCATCCGATATTATATGGACCGTTGCATCTATCAATATTCCAACCATTACAATAAATGGATTATCGGCTGCCACCTCCTACGATTATGCCTGTGAAGCCATTAATAGCGGCGGCCCTTCTGGTTTTAGCGCTACGCAGACGTTTACCACCGGAACTGTTTTGCCAATAAATGGTATTGATATAACAGCAAAACGACAGGGACCAAATGTATTATTAAACTGGAGTACACAATCTGAACAAAACAGTGCCTATTTTGAGGTAGAACGCAGTTTTGATGGACTCGTTTTTTTTAGTATCGGTCGGGTGCAGGCGGCGGGTAATAGCAGTGACCAACGAAGCTACAGTTACTTCGACAGGAATGCAGAAAACCGGCTGATTTATTATCGCTTAAAGATGACAGACATTGATGCAGCATTCAAAATCAGTCCGATCAGGATTGTACCCAAAATAGCAGCACTGCAGGAATTTACATTATTTCCAAATCCTGCAACCATAAATGCAAATCTTGTTTTGAATGAACCGGCCAGGGAAGAACTTCAGTTGCGGATAATCAACCAATTAGGGCAAGTAGTATTAAATAAGCAGATTTCAAAAGGCTCACAATTGATCAAACTCGACTTACATACTTTAAGCCCGGGCATATATGCATTATGCCTGACAGCGCCTGGTATGATTTGGGTAAATAAGTTGGCAGTAAAATAACCATCTGGCGCAACCTATAATAAAAGCCAACACCATCTGGCAGATATGCAGGGCGGTTAAAGTGCGGTGGGTATCTGTGCCAACTAATACTGCAACAACCGAAGTAGTCAGGCCTTACTACAGGCACAGATACGCTAACATACAGGGCCGTGCCGCATATCTGCCCCAGCTGAACACAGTACCCGGGGCGATGGTGCTTTTTTATTATTTTTTTTGTGACAATTTTTTATTTATTTTTTTTGTGACAATTTTAAAAAAAAGTTTTTGTGACAATTTTTTATATTTCGTTTTTGAAATTGTCACATTTTTATTTCATTCGAAATTGTCACATTTTTATTTTCTTTTTTTATACCGGTAATTTTCGTACCAATTTTTAATTTGTTTTGTACCCCAATCTGACGTAGTCGTTCCCTTCCCCAAACATTAATCATCAAACGTAAAAGATTATGGGATCACTTCCCGAAATGCTTCGGGACAGGTGTTGCCGGTATTAGTGCTACCGGTTTGCAACCGGAAAGCCATGCTTCATATTCGCAGCAATTGAAACAGCATAAATAAGTTAACTACCGGAATTAAGTTATACATTTAGCAAAACAAAACCAGCTTATGAAATCAGTACTTATAACAGGCACCAGCAAAGGTATTGGCCTTGATACAGCCCTTGCATTTGGCAGAGCCGGCTACCAGGTTTTTGCCACCATGCGTAATCCCTCGGCTGCCACAGCCTTTACACAACAGATAAAAGAGGAGCATCTGCCAATAACCATTTCAGCTATGGATGTTGACTCGGATGAATCTGTAAAGCAATGTATGGATGCTATACTGAAAGAAACCGGTTTTATAGATGTGCTTGTGAACAATGCAGGGATAGAACGGCATGGATCGGTTGAAGAAATGACGATGAACGATTTTAGAGAAGTAATGGAGACCAATTATTTTGGTGTGCTTCGCTGTACAAAATATGTGCTGCCTCTAATGCGGAACAGGCACACTGGCTGCATCATCAATATTACATCTATTGCCGGTCGTATTGCCAATACCCCACTCTCTGCTTATGCGGCCAGTAAACATGCACTGGAAGCCGTGACTGAATCCCTTGCACAGGAGCTAAAGTCTTTTAATATCAGGGTAGCGATTGTGGAGCCGGGTATCATCAACACACAAATGGCACAAAATATCAGTACAAACGAAACATCTGTATATCCACAGGCAAAACGTTTTGCAGGTTTATTTGCAGCATCGTTAAAAGCTGCTCCTGTACATCCAACAATAGTTGCAGATAAGATACTGGAAATAGCAGCAACCGAAACCTGGCAATTGAGGCACCCGGTTGGCCCTGATGCGGTTCCGTTTCTGCAGTGGAGGGCATCCATGACAGACGAAGAATATGTAGATTTTAATGCTGCTACAGATGAAGCATATTATGCTGCTGTTGAAAATACATTTGGTTTGAATGCAAGACAGGATCAATAATCTCCGCCGTTGTTGGTGCCTACCCCCATCTGGCTGGTATACATTTACTGGCGCAAATATGCAGCGTAGAAAACTGCGTACGCGTATCTGTGCCAACTAATACTGAATCAAATAAAACAGCTAAATATATAATCAGCACAGATACCCAACGCACACGAAAGCCATGCTTCATATCTGCGGCAATTGAGGATATAAAAATTTGAGAATAGAATTATTTCAACCGTCTCTTCAAATCTCAGGTCTTTTATTTTTTGCTAAAGAAAATATACGCAATCAACAAAAAACCAATACCAGTAAGAATTGGAGGCAGTATTCCGGCTTTGATTCCAATAACTATCATTGCTACCGCTAGTAAAACGAGTAAAACAATCGCAAATGAAAATAAATTTTCAGGTTTCATAATTAAAAGTACCCTATTTTTTTAAAGTGGAAATTATTTATCCTCAATTATCGTTTCCCACCGCCGTTGGTATTCGTGCCGCTGGCAAGCAGCGTTGGCAACACCAACAATAAGCAGGGGCAAAGCAAAATAGATACCCGAATTAAATGGCCAATATGTTGGTGGTGATGCTTAAGCACAAAACCCAACTCACAACACACAACAACGGCGGTCAGTGGGCTTCGGGCTAAATATAATTTCCTTTCATAATCCACCGTTACTCCATGCAAAAAAAATTACAAAGCTGAATTGTAAAATTACCTGCAGCAGCAAAACCCTCAATACTCCCCCAACTTTGCCTTTCGCCCCATTTCCCTGGGAACTGCCTCCTTTAACAACCTTCAACAACCTTCAACAACCCTCCCAGCCCAAACCAGGTATCTACAATGAGGCCTCTGCACCCAACATTCCCCATTCATTTATAATACGTATGAATATTATATATGGCTTAGCTTTTTATTTTATTTAATTTTACAACATTCCGGTTCCGCACTTTTACCAGTGATGGGCCTGTTTTAAATTTCAATCTATGATTAGAAATGTACCTGGTGAAGAAGATCAGCAACTGGCTCTTAAGATTGAACAGAAATGCCTTGAGACCATAGGAATTATATATGACAGATACGCACCTGCCTTATTAGGCATTATCTGCAAAATAACCGGCGATAAGCAGGTGGCCGAAGATATTTTAAAAACCGTATTTATAAAAGCTTGCAGCCAGGCAGGTAGTTTCCATGCTTCAGGCAGTTCATTGTTTACCTGGCTTATTAATATTGCCCGGCAATTGGCTTTTGATAAAATTAAAAATGAACACCGTAATAATGTACCTGCTGCAAACGACAGCGCTTTTGAGTTGGTTTATTACAAAGGGTTACCGTATAAAGAAGCCATGGTTAGCCTGGGTATAACAGCCCCAGCATTTAAAAATAATTTACGAAGCACAGTACAGGATATAATTAAAACCAAAGCAGCAACATGACCAGTAATGAATTTATTGATTCCGGCATTTTAGAACAGTATGTTTTAGGCAATGCCAGTGCCACCGAGATAGAAAAGATACAGTTGATGGTAGCGGCATACCCCGCTATACAGGTAGAGATAGATGCCATTAGCCAAACCCTGGAAAAACTGGCCATGGAAAATGCGGTAAAACCCGATCCGGTAATAAAGCCATTTTTAATGGCTGTTATAGACTATACTGAAAGGATCAGTAATGGCGAGCCGGTTTCCGATCCCCCGCTGCTACAGGCAAATTCAAAGGTTGAAGATTATGCCCAGTGGCTTAACCGTACAGATATGGTCTCTTACGGTAATGATGACATTTGTGCAAAGATCATTAATTATACCCCCCAGGTTGTTACAGCAATTGTATGGATAAAAACCTATACCCCGCATGAGGTACACGATAATGAATTTGAACGTTTCCTGGTAGTGGAAGGCACCTGTGATATCATGATAGAAGATGAGATCAATCACCTGGTACCAGGAGATTATTTTTCTATTCCTTTACATAAAACGCACCTGGTAAAAGTAACCTCTGCTATACCCTGCAAAGTTATTTTACAACGGGTTGCCGCATAACAAAAAAAATAAGCTTCAAAAAAAGATGCTGTTTACCGGCAACATAGCTACATAAGTATTGGCAGGTGTAAAACATTGCAAAGTTCTTTTTACAACAATCGAAGTATTTTTCCGGTCATTAAATGTAAAAAAATAAATCTGCCATTTTTAAAAGGCTTTATTAAGAGGGCGATTGGAAAGATGTAAACTTATAAAACCCTTAATGCCTATTTTTTTCCTGCCTTTTTTGTACTTTACGGTGCATTTATCAAACTATTTGAAATGAGAACAGAACTAAAAAAAGACGAAAAGAAATTATTGACAACAAGGCAGCATTGGATAAAACTGGTGCTGCCTTTTTTTGCCTGGATATTACTTACCGTGGTTTTATTCTGGTGGCTGGGCAGCACTTTAACTGTATGGATCATTATTGCAGTTACTGCCCTGTATCCCCTGCTGGAGTATATTAACTGGAGGCACAATCTCTGGTGTGTTACCAGCCTTAGGGTAATTGATGAGACCGGTTTTATTACCCGCTACTCCAAGGAGAGCCCGCTGGATAAAATAAATAATGTAGAGTACGACCAAAGTATCATGGGCCGCATCTTTGGTTTTGGTAATGTAGATATACAGACAGCTGCTGAAATGGGCGAAACAAAATATGATCTCATTCATCATCCTAAATTGCTGAAAGATACCATCACCCAGGCACAGGAAGAATATAAAAAGTTACAGATAACCAACCAGGCCAACCAACTTGCCGAAGCCAT
>JBBSJI010000112.1:0-8328 GCA_038257425.1 Chitinophagales bacterium | reverse complement strand
GAATTTGGAAGTACCACCGGGCGGCCAAGGCGCTGTGGCTGGATTGACCTGATAGCCCTGCAGTTTGCATGCATGATAAATGGTGTTACGCAGATCATCATGACCAAGGCAGATATATTAGACGAACTGGACGAGTTGAAAGTGTGTAATGGGTATAAAATTAATGGAGAGGAAAAAAATTATGTGCCTTTCCAGATGAATAAGGTAGATATAGAGCCGGTATATAAAGTTTTTGCCGGGTGGAAGAAAGATATAACGGCTGTTACTGATTTTGCAGCAATGCCGGAGGAGATGAAAACCTATATTAAATACCTGAATGAATTTTTAGGGGTGCCTGTAAAATATATTAGCAATGGACCCGGAAGAGATCAATTGGTGGTAGCTTAAAAAATAATATAAAAAAACTTACTATTTTTTTTGGCTATGTAAAACAGTTTTGGAAATTTTACAGCATTAATCCCATTTGAATTATGACTTTGATAGCTAACAACACTACGACAACAATAATTACCGGCAATTTTGCAACTGTAATTCAAGCTGCAAAAAAAGCTGTGCCCAAGGAAAAAGCGGCTGACGATGATGACGATGATGATGATGATTTTGATGATGACGATGAAGTGACCCCTTCTCCCAAGAAAAAATCCTCCTCCAAAAAAAAGGGAGCAGATGATGATGATGATGGTGATGACATAGAAAAGGAAGATGATTGGGACAAAACAGAAGAAGATGATGATTGGGATCCCGATTTTGATGAATTTGATGTACCTAAATCAGCAGGAAAAAAAGCTGTTATTAAAAAGGCCGGCAAAGGAAAAGATGAAGATGATGACTTTAAAGTAGATGAAGAATTTAATGACTTAGGCCTGGATGATGATTTTGATGATGATGATGATGATGATTTTTAATACAGTATTCTGTAACAGGGAAAAATTAACAAGTGAAAAAATGGATTGCTTTTCCTGTTGCTGATTTTAATATTTTTAAAATACAAATGTTGAATTGGGTTAACCGGTTCAACATTTTTTGTTTATTGGATAATGCCCATTATAATTCAGGTACAGCTACATTTGAATGCCTGCTTGCTGCAGGAAGTAAAGAGCGTATTGAAATACCCGAAGGAAATGCTTTTAGCCGCTTACAGGATTTTTACCTCGCCAATAAAAATGAATGGCTTTTTGGTCATTGGGGATATGACCTTAAAAATGAAACTGAAAATTTAACTTCAGGCAATACTGATAATATTGGTTTTAGTGACCTCCATTTCTTTGTACCGGAAATTGTGTTTGAGCTTGATAATGCTGAAGTGAAAATATATGGTGCTGCAAATGCAGAGGAGATATATAGGCAGATCAGAAGCTCATCAACCCGAATTGAACCAGCATTTAAAACAGCTATTAACATTAAAAATAAAATTCCCCGGGATAATTATATAGAGATCATTGAAAAACTAAAACAACATATTTTACGTGGCGATTGCTACGAGATAAATTTTTGCCAGGAATTTTATGCAACTGATACATTAATTGATCCATTATATATTTACAGCCGTTTAACAGATCTATCTCCCAATCCGTTTTCAGTTTTTTATAAAGTGGATTCCCGGTATTGCTTATGTGCCAGCCCCGAGCGATATTTAAAGAAGACCGGGAACAAAATTTTTTCTCAGCCCATAAAAGGAACAGCAAAAAGAAATTTATTAAGTAAAACAGAAGATGAACAGGCAAAGAATGCTTTATTAAAAAGCGAAAAAGAGAAGAGTGAAAATGTAATGGTGGTTGACCTGGTGAGAAATGACCTAAGCAGAATATGTAAAGCAGGGTCGGTAAAGGTAGATGAGCTTTTTGGGCTGTATAGTTTTCCGCAGGTTCATCAAATGATTAGTACCATCAGTGGCGAAGTAGAGGACGGGCTGAACTGGATTGATTGTATTAAAGCGACATTTCCAATGGGTTCTATGACCGGAGCTCCTAAAAAAAGGGTGATGGAATTAATTGAACAATATGAACAAACAAAACGTGGCTTGTTTTCAGGCGCAATTGGTTATGTAAAACCTGGTGGCGACTTTGACTTTAATGTGGTGATACGAAGTATCTTCTATAATGAAGATACCAAATATCTTTCCTTTCAAACCGGTGGTGGTATTACTTATAACAGCAATGCTATAATGGAATATGAAGAGTGTTTATTAAAAGCTGCCGCAATAATAAAAGTGCTTGAATAAGTTATTTGCCTTTCCTCCTGGAATTTTTAGGAGGAGGATATGAAGTTGATTGATTAGCGGGAGTTACGGGATTATCTCCTAATAATAACTGTACACACTCATTCAGAATAACATATTTGTTGGCTAAAAAGAGTTGCATTTTATCTGCCGGTAACCTAAGATCATAATTACCATTAATGCTCATCATATTATCAAAGTCGGGGTTGTACCTGTTAAAGGAAGCAATATCCATAGCCAGGTTTTTTGAAATGATCAGGGAATTATATTTTCCGGTAATACTCTGTGTTATTGCAAATTCTTTTTCTTCTTCAGATAAATTAGGCTTAACATCATAAGAATTTACGCCCCCATTTAAATTATAGTTGCCACCTGAATTAACAGCCGTTGTTATACCTCCTGTTCCTTCCATAATATAATGTGTGGCAATAAATTTCTTAACGTGGTTACGGCTTTCGGTTGGCAAATTATATTGCAGCGACCAAAAATTGCGGCTGCCGCTTTTTTTAATAGCGCTGTAAACACGGCCAGGCCCACCATTATATGCCGCAATTACAAGTAACCAATCCTTCATCTGGCTGTATAAAGTTAACAGGTACCTTGCTGCAGCATGTGTGCTTTTATAATAATCCCTGCGCTCATCCAGAACACCATTCACAACCAGGCCATAATCACGGGCTGTGTAAGGCATAAATTGCCAGGGTCCTCCAGCACCTACCCAGCTTGTAGCCCTTGCACTTAAATTACTTTCAATTACCGCCAGGTATTTCAGCTCCTTAGGTAATCCATATTGTGCAAGAATATTATCAATCAAATTAAAATAAGGTTGACCCCAGCTCTTCATTTGCATGAGGCTCTTTGAATGGGAATTCAGGTAATCCTGCATATAACTTTCTGCATTAGGATTAACCTGTGATGAGTAAGGTAAAGCCGGATTATAATTGTACTTGGCAAATAAATTTTTAAAGCCATATTTGGTAACCTGGCTGAAGTACTGAACTTTTTCTTTTTGTGGAGGTGCTTTTGTTTTTATTACTTCTTCTATAATTGCTTCAGCTATCGGGTCTTTTATTATAGTGGTATCCTCAGGTGTTTGAACCTGCTCTACGGGTATAGTATTGCCTGCGTAAGCACTTAATAACAATACCTGTAAAACCAATATAGATAAAAGTCGCTTCATGTAATTCTATTAATTTAACCGATCCTGCCTCATCAGGTACCCGGCTATTTGCAGCAAAGTTAGTTCTTCTGTTTTTTTTGTCATAATCTGTAGGCCAAAAGGCATTCCATTGCTGTGTTTAAAGAGCGGAATTGAGATTCCCGGAATACCAGTTAAATTCGCAAAAACTGTAAATATATCAGCCAGGTACATAGCGATGGGATCGTTGTTATTCTCTCCAAATGTAAAAGCGGTGCCGGGGCTGGTAGGCAATATAAGTGCATCAAAATCAGCAAATAAAGTATCAGTCTTGTTAATTAAAAGTCGGCGTACCTGTTGTGCTTTACTAAAATATGCATCATAATAACCACTGCTTAAAACAAAGGTTCCAAGCATGATCCTGCGTTGCACTTCTTTACCAAAACCCTCACTTCGGTTCTGCTTATAAAACTCTGTTAAATCATTTATAAGGCCCTTACTTTGATATCCATAGCGGATTCCGTCATACCTGCTGAGGTTACTACTGGCTTCGGCTGTGGTTAAAACATAATAAGCCGGTACCACGTAATCTAAAAGATCAAAATCAATTTCTGTAACAGTATGACCTTTTGATCTTAAGTTTTTAACCAGATTTAAAATACTTTCCTTTATCTCTATATCAAGCGAGGGGTGATGGAGTGCTTCTTTAAAATAAACTATCCTGTATTTTTTTTCTACATCATCTGTAACATCCTTTAACCAACTATCTTCATTTAACTGCAATGCGGTGCTATCATACTCATCTGCCCCGCTCATGATCTGTAATAACAAAGCAATATCAGCAACACCATTTCCAAAAATTCCAATCTGATCAAAAGAAGATGCATAAGCTATCAACCCGTAACGTGAAATACGTCCATAAGTTGGTTTTAAGCCAATAATACCGCAAAAGTCTGCCGGCTGCCTTACAGATCCACCCGTATCACTTCCCAGGCTAACCATGCATAAACCAGCCTGCACAGCAACTGCACTGCCGCCTGATGACCCCCCGGGAACTTTGGTATTATCCAATGCATTCAGCACATTCCCATATATAGAATTTTCATTGGTGCTGCCCATAGCAAACTCATCGCAATTGCAGTTGCCAATAACAATCGCATCTTCATCCAGTAATCTTTGTAAAGCAGTGGCCGTATATACACTTGTAAATCCTTCTAACATTTTTGAAGATGCAGTAACGGTATGATCTTTATAACAGATAACATCTTTAATAGCTATTACAACCCCATGTAATTTTTTAAGTTGCTCTCCCCGTTTTCTTTTTTCATCGAGCTGAACAGCCCTGGCCAATGCCTCATCAGTAAATACCTCTGTAAAAGCATTCAGCTTTTTGTTTTCATTTATCTTTTCCAGATAATAGGCAACAGTATCAACACAACTTATGGTATTATTAACCAGTTGATGATGATATTGATTAATACCTCTGAATGAAAACATAAGGGATATGCTGATTGGCTTTATAAAAATCGGCTGAAGTGTTCCCGATAAAAAAGGGTGCACTTCAGCCGAAATACAGGAATTAAATCCCAGGATTAAGTAGTTTTATTAACAGGATCTTTTTCTTTCATGCCTTCTTCAATCTCACTTTTTACATTGTTTTTAGCATCGGTAAATTCCCGCATTCCACGACCAATACCCCTCATCAACTCAGGAATTTTTTTACCCCCAAACATTAATAATACAACAACGATAATAAGTATCCACTCGCTGCCTCCGGGCATTGATAATAAAAAGATGCTGTTCAAAATAGATAAAGTCATAATCTTGATTTAGATAGCAAAGATAAATTAAATATTGCGTTACCTCATTAATTAATATAACAATGTTAACCGTTGATTAACGGTAAGAGGTAATACACAACAAAAGATCTTAACGGATATATGTCTTACCACATTTTGCCCTGCCATTAGCGGCTTGTTCGGGAGAAATACCCCGGGCACATGAAACCAGAAATGCTACGGTAAATAATACAATCAGGGATAGAATGATCCTTCTCATGGTTTTAAGTTTAAAATTTAAAATTTAAAAGTTCAGTGGTAAAGTCTTTGTCGAAGGATGGTCGGATTGATAAAACAATGAGCAATAATAAAGCCATTTAATTATATATGCAAAAAATAAGGGCGAAAATTTAAATTTTCGCCCTTAACAGTATGTTTATCAGGTAGATTATTTTTTTGCCACCGCTCTTCTTTTTTCGCTGATACGGGCACTTTTTCCGCTCCTGTCACGTAAATAATACAGTTTTGCACGATTTACGTTACCAACCTTATGTAATACTACACTTTCAATATTAGGAGAAAATGCAGGAAATAAACGTTCTACGCCTACGCCATCACTCATTTTACGTACTGTAAATGAGGCCGTTGCGCCGGTACCCTGACGTTTAATTACATCGCCCTTAAAGCTTTGAATACGCTCTTTGGTTCCCTCTATAATTTTATAGTTAACAGTGATATTATCGCCTGCTTTAAAATTTGGAAGTTTTGCTTTTCCTTTTGTGTCCAGTTGCTCATGAACAAATGCTACTGCGTTCATATTAGTATGATTTTTTACGGACGGCAAAGGTAGGGGTTAATATTGAATATTGAATATTGAATATCGAATATTTTTTACCTCGCTACATTAACCGATCTCTTTTCCCTGATTACTGTTACTTTGATTTGGCCAGGAAAGGTCATTTCCGTCTGTATTTTCTGTGCTATTTCAAAACTTAGCTTATCGCTGTCGCCATCAGTTACCTTATCAGCCTCTACAATTACCCTTAATTCCCTGCCAGCCTGTATGGCATAAGCTTTTTCCACACCTGTATAGGCCATGGCCAGGTTTTCAAGGTCTTTAATACGCTGAATGTATTGCTGCATGATCTCACGCCTTGCACCGGGCCTTGCACCGCTGATAGCATCGCAGGCCTGTATAATGGGTGAAATAACATATTGCATTTCCATTTCATCGTGGTGGGCGCCGATAGCGTTCACTACTGCGGGGTTCTCTCCATATTTTTCAGCCAGTTTAGCGCCTAAAAGGGCATGGCTTAATTCGGTTTCTTCATCAGGCACTTTGCCAATATCATGTAATAAGCCGGCTCTTTTAGCAAGTTTGGGATTCATACCCAACTCTGCAGCCATAATAGAACATAAATTGGCTGTTTCACGGCTGTGCATCAACAGGTTTTGCCCGTAAGATGAGCGGAAACGCATACGACCAACCATTCTTATCAGTTCTTTATGAAGACCATGTACTCCAAGCTCCATAGCGGTGCGTTCACCGATTTCCATTACCTGGTCATCTATCTGTTTCTTTGTTTTTTCAACCACTTCTTCAATACGTGCCGGGTGAATACGTCCATCAGCAACCAGGCGCTGCAACGATAAACGGGCGATTTCCCTTCGTAAAGGATCAAAGGAAGAAAGTACAATAGCTTCAGGCGTGTCGTCTACGATCAGGTCAACACCGGTTGCTGCTTCAATAGCACGTATATTACGACCTTCACGGCCAATGATAGAGCCTTTTATTTCGTCACTTTCCAGGTTAAACACCGTAATGGCATTTTCAATGGCAGCCTCAGCAGCGGTTCGCTGTATTGTCTGTATAACAATCTTACGGGCTTCTTTGGTAGCCTTCAGTTTTGCATCTTCAATAATTTCCTGCTGAATGACCAGAGCCTTGGTATTGGCTTCCTGCCTCAGGCTTTCAATTAACTGGGCCTTGGCATCTTCGGCGGTAAGGCCGGCTACTTTTTCCAGACGGCGTATATGTTCTTCCTGGTGTTTCTCCAGTTCGGTACGTTTAATATTAACCACTTCTATCTGGCGGCTAAGGGTTTCCTTGATGGCTTCGTTGTCCTTTATCTGCTTTTCAAGGTTCTGGTCTTTTTGATTGAGGGATTGTTCTTTTTGCTTAATACGGTTCTCGCTCTCTACAATCTTTTGATTGCGTTGCATAACATCCCGGTCATGATCTGACTTGAGTTGAACAAATTTTTCCTTAGCCTCTAAAAGTTTTTCTTTTTTAAGATTTTCGGACTGTAATTGCCCGTCGGCGATGATCCTTTGTGCCTGTTGCTCAGCTTCTGCTATTTGTTTTGTGGTGTTTTTGGCAAAAACCAGTTTACCCAGTATGATGCCCAATATCAGCGCTATTACGCCAATGATAACGTATACTATTATCGGTTCCATTAATTGTTTTGGTTTTAAAACGGTTCAAAATCAAATATAACTCCCCTTTATCCATATAAAAGTTAAATGAGATGTTTAGGTTACGAAGATAAGTAATTTGGTTGGAGAATAGGGGTTATAGGTTTAGGGTTGTGAGTTTTAGGTTTAGAAGTTTAGGGTTTAGGGTTTAGGGTTTAGGGTTTAGGGTTTAGGGTTGGTTTAGGGTTTAGAAGTTTAGGGTTCTGGCTTTTATGTTTAAGAGCGGGAAGTTTCCAGAAATTTACCAGGCATCTTCAAAAACAAAGTTGATTTCTGCAGTGTTTCCGTGTTGACACGGAGCATTTCCGAGGCGATAAAATCGATTTCCGCCCTGTCACAATTCATTTCTCGACCCCCAAATTTCATTTCCTGAGGTAAAATATTTGTAGATTGTTAATTATCAAGGACCTCACCCCAACCCATCTCCGAAGGAGAGGGAACTTGAGTGGGGCAGAATGATTACTAAAAGCATTTTTATAAGGAGGCGAGCTGGAATTTTATTTGTCTTATTATGCTGCTTGTCGGGTGAAAAGGCAGCGGCACTCATGGAAGTAAGAATTGGTTTGCGAACGAGTTGAGAACAGTCGAGTAAGCAAGGGCATTTCATCCCAAGCTTCTCACAGAACCGTGCTTGAGACTCTCATCTCACACGGCTCTTGTTATCCATCAAGATTTTATTCCCAAACGCCAATGATAGAACATGTGTGGATTAGCTGATT
>JBBSJI010000111.1:0-8441 GCA_038257425.1 Chitinophagales bacterium | reverse complement strand
TTTAATTTTGAAGTGGAATTTATTGGTGTTGAAGATGCCGGGGATCTTAACATTGATGAAGAGGAAGATAATGAAGCCGATCTAAAACCAAGAGCTCCTATTGTAACCATCATGGGTCACGTAGATCATGGTAAAACATCGCTGCTGGATTATATACGCAATACCAATGTGATTGCAGGAGAGGCTGGTGGAATTACCCAGCATATAGGTGCATATGAAGTGACATTAAAAGATGGTAGAAATATTACCTTTTTAGATACACCCGGTCACGAAGCTTTTACGGCCATGCGGGCACGTGGTGCCAAGGTTACTGATATTGCAGTAATTGTTGTAGCAGCAGATGATGCTGTTATGCCACAAACAAGAGAAGCTATATCTCATGCCCAGGCAGCCAATGTGCCAATGATATTTGCCATTAATAAAATGGATAAAGATGGAGCCAATCCAGAAAAGATCAAAGAACAGCTTTCGGGTATGAATGTATTGGTTGAAAGCTGGGGAGGTAAATACCAAAGCCAGGAGATAAGTGCCAAGAGCGGGCAGAATATTGACCTGCTGATGGAAAAAATATTGCTGGAAACAGATATCCTGGAATTAAAAGCAAATCCCAACAGGGAGGCCAGCGGTACTGTGATTGAAGCCACCCTGGATAAAGGCCGTGGTTATGTAGCAACTATCCTTGTTCAGAACGGAACATTAAAAGGTGGCGATATGATCGTATCGGGCCAATATTTCGGAAAGGTAAAAGCCATGTATAATGAGCGCAACCAGCGGGAAGAGAAAGCACCACCATCTACACCGGTATTGATCTTAGGATTAAACGGTGCACCACAGGCGGGAGAAACTTTTAAAGTTTATGAAAACGAAAGTGATGCCAGGGCCAATGCTTACAAGCGTGGCCAGATCTTGCGTGAGCAGGGCATGCGTGCTAAAAAACATATTACGCTTGATGAGATCGGCCGTCGTTTGGCATTGGGAAGTTTTAAAGAGCTTAATGTAATTATCAAGGGTGATGTGGATGGTTCTGTTGAAGCATTGAGTGACTCCTTACAAAAATTAAGTACACCTGAAATAGTAATTAAAGTAATTCATAAAGCTGTTGGTGCTATTACGGAAAGTGATGTAACATTGGCCAACGCATCTGATGCGATCATCATCGGCTTTAATGTAAGGCCGTCAATGCAGGCTGCTAAATTAGCCGAGCTGGAAGCTATACAGATCAAATTGTATTCAATTATTTACAATGCCATTGAAGAGATCAAGAGTGCAATGGAAGGTATGCTTGAGCCAGGTGTTGAAGAAAAGATACTGGCAAATGTGGAGATTAGAGAAGTGTACAAGTTTGATAAAGCAAGCGTGGCAGGTTGTTTTGTACTGGATGGGAAAATGGCCAGGAATAACCGCATCAGGCTCATCAGGGATGGTATTGTGATCTTTACCGGGGAGCTGGGCAGTTTAAAACGCTTTAAAGATGATGCAAAGGAAGTAACATCCAGTATGGAATGCGGCTTAACTATCCGTAATTATAATGATATCAAAGTGGGCGATATCGTAGAAGCGTTCGAAGAGATCGAAGTTAAACGTACGCTTTAAAAAGCTGTTAGCTATTAGCTAACAGATTTCTTCCGAATCTTTTGTTAAATGAACTGTTTCAAAGGCAGGTTTATAATACTGAAGATTATTTTTGATAATATTATTCCACCCAAAACTTTATAGGAACAGCGGGATTAAAATTATTTTGATGAAAAAGTATTTGTTATTCTTTATTGCTGCAATGGGTTTTCTTTCAGCATCATTTGCGCAAACAAGTCAGCCAAAAGCAATTGTGGCCGATAAGATTGTGGCTGTTGTAGGTGATAAAATCATTTTAAAAAGTGATATTGATAACAGCCTGATAGATATGCAGCGCCAGAATATTGAGATTCCTGAAAATGGCAGGTGTATGGTATTAGAGCAGGCAATGGGTATTAAAGCACTTGTGCTGCAGGCCGAAAAAGATTCGATCCCCATAACTGATGAAGAGGTAGAAACAATTATTGATAACAGGATACGGGCTTTCATCAGCCAGTTTGGCTCTAAAGATGAACTGGAAAAAGTTGCCGGTAAAAGTATCTATCAACTTAAAGAAGATTTCAGGGAACCCATCCGTGACCAGGAGCTGGCCAAAGCCATGCGTAATAAAGTTGTAGAGAATGTACGCATTACACCTAAAGAAGTTAACGAGTTCTATAATAAGATTCCTAAAGACAGTTTGTTTTTATATGAAAGCGAAGTAGAGATTAGCCAGATCATCTCGTACCCCAAGGCACAAAGAGATGCCGAAGAATATGTTATTCAGCAATTAAAAGAATTTAAAGAGCAGATAGAATCAGGACAAAAAGATTTTGCATCGTTGGCAAGTATTTACACTATGGACCCCGGCAGTAAAGAAACCGGCGGGCAGTACGATATAAACCGCTATTCAAAAGAGTTGGACCCGGTGTGGTTGGGTAAAGCATTTACATTAAAACCCGGACAGGTTTCCAATCCATTCAAAACAAGATTCGGTTATCATATTATGCAATTGGTAAGCCGTGCAGGAGATGATGCCTCAGTAAGACATTTGCTGCTTATACCTCAGGTTACTTCGTTTGAAATAAAAGCAGGGATTAACAGGCTGGATTCAGTAAGGGCAAAATTGATTGCCGGTACCATGGATTTTGGTGCAGCCGTTGCCCGGTATAGTGATGATGATGCAAGTAAATTCACCGCAGGACAGATAACAGGCCGCGACGGGAGTACTTATGTAACAATTGACCAACTTGATAAAGACCTCGTGGCTATACTTAAAGATCTCCAGGTAGGTCAATACTCACAACCCGTGGAGTATATTGATGAAAGAGGAAAGAAAGGCGTACGCTTTGTTTACCTTAAAACAAGAACGGAGCCGCACAGGGAGAATCTTAAAGATGATTACGACCGTATTTCACAAAGAGCCCTTGAACAAAAAAAGAACGAAGTACTTGAGCAATGGTTCAATAAAAAAGTGGTTACTTATTATATACAGGTTGATGATGAATTTAAATCTTGCCCCGAAATGATCAAGTGGATGAACGGAACAGTTGAAGGGGGAAGAAAGTAAATGCACTTTAATATTTCAAAAGCGTTCCGGGTTAACATACGGGACGCTTTGGTTTTTATATACCTTTGTAATGGTAAAAAATAAATGAATTGATAGAAGCAAAAAAAATAATCAGGCCCGAAGAGCAGGCGATACTGGTAGGACTGGTTTATAAGGAACAAACGGAGCCCATGGTTAATGAATACCTGGACGAGCTTGCTTTTTTAGCAGAAACAGCAGGCGCTGTTGCCGTAAAACGGTTCACCCAAAAACTCCCCCATCCCGATAGTAAAATATTTGTAGGTAAAGGCAAGCTTGAAGAAATAAAGCAGTACATCCTGTTGAAAGGAAATATCAGCCTGGTGATCTTTGATGATGAGCTTACCGGTTCACAGATACAGAATATAGAAAAGGAACTGAACGTAAAAGTTATAGACCGCAGTGATCTTATACTGGATATTTTTGCCAGCCGTGCAAAAACCGCCCAGGCCAAAACACAGGTAGAGCTGGCGCAGTACCAATATATACTTCCCAGGTTAAAAGGCATGTGGAAACACCTTGAGCGCCAGGGCGGCGGTGTAGGCACAAGGGGGCCGGGAGAAACGGAGATAGAAACAGACAGGCGTATTGTAAAAGATAAAATAGGCCTGCTTCGTAAACGGCTGGCCGAAATAGATAAACAATCATTTACGCAACGCAAAGACCGTGGAGAATTTATCAGGGTTGCATTGGTAGGCTATACCAATGTTGGTAAATCAACCCTGATGAATATTTTAAGCAAGAGCGAAGTGTTTGCCGAAAACAAACTATTTGCAACCCTGGATACTACTACCCGTAAAGTAGTATTTGAGCAAACCCCTTTTTTATTAAGCGATACAGTAGGCTTCATCCGTAAACTGCCTCACCATCTTGTTGAAAGTTTTAAGAGTACGCTGGATGAAGTAAGGGAAGCAGATGTTTTACTGCACGTAGTGGATATCTCTCACCCGCAATACGAGGACCAGTTCAATGTAGTGAATAAAACATTGGCAGAGCTGAAAGCCAATGATAAACCGGCCATTACTATTTTTAATAAGATGGACAAATACGAGCAACAGGCTTTTGACCAATGGCTGGAACCGGAAGTGAAGAAGGAGATACTGAACGACCTGGTGCAACGCTGGCAAAATGAAACCAAGGGAAGCTGTGTATTTGTTTCTGCAACCGAACGTACTAACCTGGATAACCTTCGCCAAACCATCCTTAACGAAGTGAGAGAAATGTACCGCATACGGTATCCATACAGAGCGGAGTTCTTTTATTAAAGTTTTATATCTTACCTCTTTTTCCGGCAGCCATAAATTTAATGCATGTCCCTTACACCCGATAATAATTGGTATAAAATTGCCGAAAGCATCGCCGCATTCAACTTTTCCAAAACAGGAATTGGTGAGATTGAAGTGAATGGTAAAAAGATATGTGTTATAAAACATAACGATAAACTTTTTGCCTGCACACACAAATGCCCGCATGCAGGCGGCATACTGGCCGATGGTCATGTAGATGCCGTGGGTAATCTGGTTTGCCCCCTGCATCATTATAAATTCAGTTTGCAAAACGGGAGGAATGTAAGTGGCGAAGGGTATTTTTTGAAAACTTTTGCGGTTGAAATAAAAGAAGATGGAATTTATGTGAATTTGTAATTGCCGCCAGTTAATTGCACTATAAGTAAATATAAAAATTCCCATTACGGTTAGCTGATTTGGGATACGTTTCTTTTTTGCAGGTTAAATTAAATTTCCTTTTTTATTTTTTACACTTATAACAATTTATTATAGCCGCAAACTGTAATATAAAATGCGCCAATTATTTTATTTAATCAATTATTTACCCCATATTGTGTATGAATAAAAAAAGGTACACCCTTTTTTATAATTTTTTACCCAATAAACTCAAAACTAACATGCACATTTTTACTTCCGCTTGCCCTGCTATTAAGGGTCCCAAAAAAATCATGGTCGCATTATTTTTTATGACCCTGTCTAATCTTTCTTTTGGTCAGCAACAGGCAACCCCAAGTGCGTCAATAACCCCGACACATGGAACCATTGTTAAAACTGAGGCTGAATTGATGCAGGAACAACAAATCCAAAAGAAGCAGGACCGGGTAAAACAAATGAACGCCCTTTGTCCTCATTATCCCGTTTCCAAAACACCTGGCGCCAGTAAAGAAAGCCAAACAGCTTTTGAGAACTGGAAAAAAGCTTACCCGGAAGAATATATTGCCTATTTGAAAATTTATGGCCTTAAACAATAATTACTCCGCATATTCTCATTAATTTATTTATTGAATTTCAAAACTAATATCATGAAATCAAAACTATACATACTATGCCTGATAGTATTATCCTGCTTTTTAATACAAAAAAATTACGCACAATGTGTAACGGTGCCTTCATTTTCACCATCTGCGGTGATGGAATCTTTTGAGGGTGTACCAACATCTGCAAACAATCCCAATGAATTTGGAGGATTTAATGTACCTGTAACTCCGTTTACTTTTAGTAGTGGGGTAATATTAACAAGTCCATCCCCAAACTCAATTGGCCAGGCAGTGTTAGCTGATTGGGCAAAAGGGTCTGCAGCTTGGGGACTTTGTAATTCAAGTACAACAGCCGGAGATGTACCTCATGGAACAGCTTCCATCAACCTTAATAATGCAACTGATATAATTGGGTTTACATTACCAACCCTTAGCAACAAGGTGGGTTTATGGGTTGAAGGGGCAACAGGCTGTATAGCTTTTCAGCCAATTACCCTTACTGCTTATAATTCTTCAAATGTTGTTATTGGCACCTGCACTGTAAACCCTACAGGTTTTGCAAGCAATTGGGCTAATACTTTTATCGGTTTTAACAGTGCAACTGCCAATATTGCCAGAATTACTATCAGCGGACCTTATATAGTAATAGATAAATTAACTTTTGAAGCAGGATGTACACCACCAACCGCAGATCCTGTGGCCAGCCAAACAGTATGTAACAACGCTGCCACTGCGGCGGTAAATTTTACCGGTACGCCGGCTGGTACTGTATTTAACTGGACTAATAATAATACATCCATTGGCCTTGCTGCCAGTGGCTCGGGGAATATTGCCAGTTTTACGGCAACTAATGTTACCAATGCCCCTGTGGTAGCCACAATTACTGTTACGCCTTCTACACCTCCGGGAGGTGGATTTGCCTATGTTGCAAATCTGAATGCCAACAATGTATCAGTAGTAGACCTGGCAACAAATACAATAGTAGCTACCATTCCTGTGGGAACTGCTCCGCAGGGAGTTGCGGTAAGCCCCGATGGTAGTAAGGTTTATGTAACTAATTATAATTCTTCCAATGTTTCTGTTATAAATGCGGGAACCAATACCGTAACAGCTACCATTACCGTTGGTACCAACCCTTACGGGGTAGCGGTAAGTCCGGATGGTTCAAGAGTATATGTAAGTAACCAGGTTTCTGGTAACATATCCGTTATTGACGCAGCTACCAACACTGTTATTGGAGCCCCTATTGCAGTAGGTTCTAATCCTATTGATGTAGCTATAAGCCCAGATGGCAGCAGGCTGTATATTCCTAATTTTAGTTCGGCCAATGTTTCTGTAATTAATACAGCTACTAATACAGTAACTGCAACAATAGCGGTAGGTTCTAATCCATGGGGAGCGGCAATTAGCCCCGATGGCAGCAGGGCTTATATAACCAATGTGTCCTCAAATAACATATCTGTAATTAATACTGCTACAAATACGGTAATTTCCACTATCGCAGGAGGTTCACAACCCAGAGCGGTTGTTGTTAACCCTGCAGGCAGCCGTGTATATGTAGCAAATGGTGGCGGAAACAATGTATCTGTAATTGATGCAGCTACTAATACGATATTAACCACGGTTCCTGTTGGCACAACTTCATGGACCCTGGGTATAACTGCTGATGGAGCAAATGTATATGTAGCGAATTATAGCTCTAATAATTTGTCAGTTATCAGTACAGCTACAAATACTGTTACCGGTACTATCTCAGGATTTAACGGGCCTTTCTCATTAGGTAAATTTATCAGTAACACAACCGCGGCCTGTACCGGAACTCCTGTCTCATTTACTATAACCGTAAACCCAACGCCTACAGTAAATGCACAGCCAAATCAAACCGTTTGTACAGGTACAACAACAACAGCAGCTTTTAGCGGTTCTGTTGCCGGAACAGTTTATAACTGGACCAATTCAAATACTACTATCGGCCTTGGAGCAAGTGGCACCGGTAATATTTCATTTACATCTGCCAATATTACTACAGCGCCTATAACAGGAACAATAACGGTAACACCATCCTATACCAATGGGGGTACAACCTGTACCGGCGCTCCAATTAGCTTTACTATAACTGTTAACCCAGCACCAACAGTTAATGCGCAGCCAAACCAAGCAGTTTGTATAGGTACTACAACTACAGCTACCTTTACCGGGTCAGTACCAGGTACAGTATATAACTGGACCAATTCAAATACTGCGATTGGCCTTGGAGCAAGTGGCACCGGTAATATTTCATTTACCGCAACCAATGCAACAACTGCACCGATAACCGGAACAATTACCGTAACTCCAACTTATACCAATGGAGGTACCACATGTAGTGGTACGCCTATAACATTTACTATTACAGTTAACCCAACGCCAACAGTAAATACGCAGCCAAATCAAACAGTTTGCGCAGGTTCAGTAGCAACTGCAACCTTTACGGGTGGGGTAGCCGGCACGGTGTATAACTGGACAAATTCAAATACTGCAATTGGCCTTGGAGCAAGTGGCTCAGGTAATATATCATTTACCGCTACCAATGCGGGGGTAACACCTATTGCAGGAACCATTACCGTAACTCCAACCTACACCAATGGCGGGACCACTTGTACAGGTTCCCCAATAACTTTTTCCATTACAGTTAATCCATTGCCAACAGTAGATCCTATTCCTAACCAGGTACTTTGCCAGAATCAGCCAACAGCGCCTGTAAACTTTACAGGAACCCCTGCGGGTGTAGTATTCCAGTGGACAAATAATAATACTTTGATAGGTTTAGCAGCTTCAGGCACGGGTAATATCCCTTCATTTATTGCTTTAAATCCAACAACTGTTCAGCAGGTAGCTACGATAACTGTAACACCTGTTACAGGTTTAAATAATCCGGTTACAACAACATTTGCTTTCACAGGTGCGGTTCAAACATTTACTGTACCTGCCGGAATCACTTCATTGAATATTAAATCATGGGGTGCACAGGGTAATTCTAATGCCGGATCAATTTTAGGT
>JBBSJI010000110.1:0-8762 GCA_038257425.1 Chitinophagales bacterium | reverse complement strand
AGTGTATGCAATCATTTGAAGTTAACGGGGGCAAAAAACTTTCGGGAGAAATAACACCACAGGGTGCCAAGAACGAGGCCCTGCAAATCATTTCGGCAGTTTTATTAAGTGCAGAAAAGATTACCATCACCAATATCCCCGACATTGTTGATGTAAACCTGCTTATTGAATTGTTGGGCGAAATGAAAGTTAAGATCAACAGGACAAGCCGTGACACCTGCATTTTCCAGGCCGATGATGTAGATGTGGATTACCTGCACAGCGAAGCTTACCATAAAAAAAGCGGAAGACTGCGTGGCTCTGTAATGCTTGCCGGTCCCTTACTTGCCCGCTTTAAAAAAGCTTATATACCCAAGCCTGGTGGAGATAAAATAGGAAGAAGAAGATTGGATACTCATATCATAGGATTTGAAAAACTGGGAGCAAAATTTACTTACCATACTGATGATGGATTTTTTCACCTGGAATCAGCTGACCTTAAAGGTGCAGCTATTTTATTGGATGAACCAAGTGTAACCGGCACTGCCAATATTTTAATGGCTGCTTCATTAGCTGTAGGCACAACAACCATTTACAACGCCGCCTGCGAACCCTACATACAACAACTTTGCAAAATGCTCAACCGCATGGGTGCAAAGATCTCCGGCATTGGCAGCAACATGCTAACTATAACTGGTGTTGAAACGCTTGGCGGAACAGAACACAGGATGCTGCCTGATATGATCGAAGTAGGTTCTTTTATTGGATTGGCGGCTATGACTCAAAGTGATATCATCATTAAGGATGCAGGTATTGAACACCTCGGCGTTATTCCGGAAAGGTTTCAGCAACTGGGTATACAAATGAATTTTGTTGGCGATGATATTCACATACCTGAACAGGAATTTTATGAAGTGAAAAAATATATGGATGGTGGCGTATTAACTGTATATGATCACCCCTGGCCCGGCTTTACCCCCGATCTTTTAAGCATTGTATTGGTAACAGCTATACAGGCAAAAGGAAGTGTGCTCATTCACCAGAAAATGTTTGAAAGCCGTTTGTTCTTTGTTGACAAACTGATTGATATGGGTGCACAGATCATTCTTTGCGACCCACACCGTGCAGTGGTCATTGGGTTGGAAAGGGAGCAACAACTGCGTGGTATAACCATGAGCAGTCCTGATATACGTGCAGGTGTAGCCTTATTAATAGCAGCATTAAGTGCACAGGGAAAAAGCGTTATACAGAATATTGAACAGATAGACCGTGGCTACCAGCATATTGATGAACGCTTAAGGAATTTAGGGGCCGATATTAAAAGACTGAATTAATGTTTTGGCTAATGAAACCATCTTTATTACTTGTACCCATTTTATTTTTTTTAATAGGCTTTAGTTCCTGCCGCAATAAAACGGTTCTGTTACTTACCAAAAAATGGGATTGTGTACAGGTAGAAAATATAGTACCTCCCGATACAAAATTACTTTCAGCCAAAGACTCTTCCGATGCTGAACAACTAAAAGCAATGGTACTTTCATTAAACTGGACCTTCAAAAAAAACATGAAGTACGAGTGCGCAATAAATGACAGGATAACCACGCAGGGAAGTTATGCGTTGATGCAGGAGGATAAGTTATTGGTTTGTACAGCCGATTCAGAGAACGGTATCAAGCGTTACATCATCCGGTCTATTTCAGAAAATGAACTTGTATTAAGTGGTAATGCAGCTAATACAAGCCTGGTTCTGCATTTTAGGCCTCATTAAAATACAAAGTGAAAATTAAACAGTTTCTTTGCACATGGCTGATAAAAAAAAGATCATCATCATTACCGCTCCGTCAGGTGCAGGTAAAACATCCATTACCCGGCACCTGATGAAGACTTTTCCGCAACTGGCATTCTCTGTTTCTGCTGCAACCCGTAATCCCCGGGGCAATGAAAAGAACGGCGTTGATTACCACTTCATGAGTACAGATGAGTTTAAAAATAAGATCCGGCATAAGGAGTTTGTAGAATGGGAAATGGTGTACGAAGGAAAATATTATGGCACTTTAAAAGCCGAACTGGAAAAGATCTGGCAACAAAATAAGGTGCCTGTACTGGATATAGATGTAAAAGGAGCCATACATGTACAACAGCAATATCCCGACAGTTCATTAAGTCTTTTTATTCAAACCCCGTCAGTGGCAGAGTTAGAGAAAAGATTGCAGAGCCGTGGCACCGAATCGCCTGAATCCCTGGCAGCCAGGGTTAATAAAGCCGCTTATGAACTTTCTTTTAAAGACCAGTTCAATAAACTTATCATTAATGATGAGCTACAACGTGCCTGTGCAGAAGCTGAAGCCATTGTAGCCGGGTTTGTGGATCAATAATCCCGTTTAAAAACTCTTTCTTATTTTTATAATATGGATTGGATAGCCTTTATTGCCATTATTGCTTCACTGTTGCTTATTGGTTTTTTTGCCGGTATTGAAATAGCTTTTATTTCAGCAAACAAACTTTCCATTGAACTGAACCGCAAACAAGGCACCCGAAGCGGAAAGGTATGGGGCTTTTATGCCGACAGGCCTGCCCGTTTTATTGTTACCACGCTGGTAGGTATTAACCTTGTTTTTGTTGTGTATGGTTTATTGGTTGTAGATATGCTTTATCCCATCTGGCAATGGATCGAAAGACAGCTTCCCTCCTCACTTACCGGCTCTGTAAAATATATCAAGCTTTTTGTGGAGACCGTTCTGTCAACCATTATTGTATTGTTTGTTGAATTTATTGCCAAGGCTTTTTTCAGGGCAAGAAACAGTAGCATACTTAGTTCAGGCATCATCAGCAGTATTGTACAATTCTTTTACTGGCTGTTTTCTTCTATAGGCGCTTACCTGGTTAATTTTGCAGAATGGATTCTTAAATATATCCTCAATGTAAAGATCAATACCAAAAAAGAAAAGTTCAGCAAGGTTGACCTGGAACATTTTATGCAGCAGAGTAAAAATCATGAGCAGGAAGACAGCAGTGCCCTTAATAAAGAATTATTCGAAAATGCACTCTCGCTGAGTGAGACTAAATTAAGAGAATGCCTGATACCCCGCAGAGAAATTGAAAGTGTAAATATCAATACAGGCATTGCTGATGTAAAAGCAAAATTTATAGATACCCACTTAAGTAAGCTGGTAGTTTATGAAGAGAATATTGATAATATATGCGGCTATATTCACCAGCTCGACCTGTTTAAACACCCTGCAACTGTAAAGGAAATTTTATTGCCGATACCTACAGTGCCTGAAAGTATGAGTGCTACCGACCTCATGAGCAAATTCAGCAAAGAAAGAAAATCAATTGCATGGGTAATAGATGAATTTGGCGGAACTGCAGGTATTGTAACTATGGAAGACCTGCTGGAAGAGATCTTTGGTGAAATAGAAGATGAATATGATACAACGGAATTTGTTGACAGGCAACTGGGTAATGGCGAATTCATTTTCAGCGGCAGGCTTGAGCTGGACTATATTACAGAAAAATACAAGCTTGATTTTCCGGATGATGCAGAAACAGAAACATTATCAGGTTATATTATCAAGAACCATGAGCATATCCCCAAAATAAAAGCACACATTATTATAGGCAATTACGAAATCGATATTTTAAATGTAAGCGATACCCGGATCGAAATGGTAAAGCTGAAGCTTTTAAAATAATGTAACTCACTTCATCCCCTCTCATGATCATTGCGGTTAACAGCAGGTTTATAAAAAATGAACAACCCGAAGGTTATGTAAATATTATGAGTGCAACGCTTAACCGGCTTACCCAAAAATTTCCTGAGCACAAATTCCTTTTTATTTTCGACAGGCCTTATTCCGAAAATTTAAGTTTTCGGGAGAATGTTCAGCCAATAATTACCGGACCTGAAACAGGCAGCAGTCTCCGGTTGCAGTACTGGCTTAATTATAAGATACCGGCCTTATTAAAAAAACATGCGGCAGCTGTTTTTATAAGTCTGGATGGCACTTGCTCCCTGCGTACTAAAACGCCCCAATGCATCCTGGTTCATGACCTTGGTTTTATTAATGATACTGCAGCCAAAAAAACATGGCTGACCAGGTTTTATAAAAAAAACATGCCTGCCTTCCTGGCAAAAGCTAAATGCGTTGTAACTGTTTCTGATCATTTAAGATCAACGCTTGTTGATAAGTATAAATTAAACGAAGCAACCATTGATATCATTAAACCCGGTATTGCTAATGTTTTTAAAGCCATTGACTGGGAAGAAAAAGAAAAGATCAAAGAAAAATATACAGATGGCAAAGCCTATTTCTTATTCAGTGGTGTTATTAATGAAAACAGCAACCTGATCAACCTTTTAAAAGCATTTACCTTTTTTAAAAAAAGACAGAAAAGTAATATGTTGTTGCTTATTACCGGTAAAGCAAATGAATCCTTTAAAAAAGAATTTAAGCGTTACAGGTTAAGAGATGAAGTAAGGTTGCTTGAAGATCTATCCATGCAGGAACTGGCTGAAATTACCGGAGCTGCCTATGCAATGGTTTACCCCGTCATTTATTCAGATCTCGCTTTACCTCCCCTCCAGGCTATGCAATGTGCTGTGCCCGTTGTTACATCAAGTATTGAATCATTAGCTGCGCTTTATGGTAATGCGGCTTTATATGCTGATGCTACGGATTTTAAAGACATAGCCGAAAAGATGATGCTGGTTTATAAGGATGAGGACAAAGCCAAGGAACTTACCACAGCCGGCAGCTTGCTGGTAAAGCAATACAGGCCTGATGATGCAGCAGATCGCCTCATGCAATCTATTCTAAAGGCTTTCAATAACTAATTTCTGTTAATTTTGCGCTCAGATCAAAACAAAGTTTATTTAATTATTAGTGTAATTATCATGAATCAATCAACAATAAAAATTGACGTACTGCTGGACCCCAACAAAGTACCCGAACAAATAAACTGGGTGGCCAGCGATAGTACTGCCAATATGGTACAAAAAGCAAAGGCCATGAGTGTGGCTTTCTGGGATGGCACTGATAAAACTGCTTTACGGATTGACCTCTGGACAAAAGATATGATGGTAGATGAAATGGCCGATTTTTATTACCAGATGCTGATGGGCATGGCTGATACTTTTAAAAGAGCCACCCAACAACAGGAAATGAGTGATGATATGAAAAAATTTGCCAAAGAATTTTTTGATAAATTCAGAGCCTGGCAATTGAAGGAACAGAAGTAAATTATGAATTATGAATTAGAAATGATGGCCCAAAACAATTAACCATTAACTATTAACCATTCTACCATGAGTTTAGAACAACAGATCATGACCGAAATGAAAGAGGCCATGAAAGCAAAGAACGAAGGAGTTTTGCGTGCATTAAGGGCCATTAAAGCCGAGATCATAAAAGCCAAGACCGAGCCAGGTGCCGCCGGTGAAATTGACGAAGCTACTGAACAGAAGTTTTTACAAAAAATGATGAAGCAACGCAGAGACTCTCTGGATATTTTTGAAAAACAAGGCCGTGAAGACCTGGCAGTAAAAGAAAAGGAAGAGATGGCTGTGATAGAAAAATTTTTACCCAAACAACTTGATGAAGCGGAACTGAAAGAGATCGTTAAAAAAATAATTGCAGATACCGGTGCTGCCTCTCCTGCTGATATGGGCAAGGTAATGGGTGTAGCAAGTAAACAGTTAGCAGGCAAAGCAGATGGAAAAACCATCAGTAATATGGTTAAAGATTTATTGGCTGGGTAGGTTTTAGATATATTTTAAAGAGGAATTAACCAATTACTATATGCTAATAGATTTCCTTTTTGCAGTATTGATTGTTATAGCCATTATCAAAGGTTATTCTAAAGGATTGATAGTTGCTTTATTTTCTATTATAGCTTTTATCATTGGGCTTGCTGCTGCATTAAAACTTTCGGCAGTTGTTGCTGTATATTTAAAGGATAGTGTGAGCGTTGGGGCAAAGTGGATGCCCTTTATTGCATTTGCACTTATCTTTTTTGTAGTGACTCTACTGGTAAGATTGGGCGCCCGGTTAATTGAAAAAGTTTTCCAGGTAGTATTACTGGGCTGGCTTAACAGGCTCGGCGGAATTATTTTTTATGCAGCCTTGTACATGATCATATTAAGCATCTTTCTTTTTTACGCCGTAACCCTACAGCTAATCAAGCCGGATGTAATTGCATCTTCGGTCACGTATAGTTTTATACAGCCCTGGGGTCCTAAAGTAATGGATAATATAGGCAGGGTAATCCCTGTTTTTAAAGATATGTTTACAGGTTTAGGCGATTTTTTCAATGCTGCATCAAACAAAATTCCGCATTAATTTCAACCATTATCTTATTTAACGTAATTTTAGCCCTAATCATACCGGTTTCATAACTTTAAGATTGAGTTAGCGGTTTATACTAAACTATTTGCAATAACAGATGAGTTACGAAATTAAACAAGACGGAAAATTCAGATTTATTGAAGAAGGCGAGGGGGAACCGCTTGTACTACTGCATGGCTTATTTGGAGCCCTGAGTAATTTTCAATTTCTTATAGAGCATTTTCGCAAAACGAATAAGGTTGTAGTACCCCTTTTACCCTTGCTTGAACTTGACCTCTTACATACTTCTGTAGGAGGCTTGCAAAAATTTGTGTATCGTTTTATTGAGCACCGAAACTATCGGGAAATAAATTTACTCGGTAACTCACTAGGCGGTCATGTTGCCCTGGTGCATGTATTAAAAAATCCTGAACGGATAAAGTCAATTATACTTACCGGCAGTTCTGGTTTATTTGAAAATGGCATGGGTGATACTTATCCCAAGCGTGGCGATAAAGAATACATCCGTAAAAAGACAGAACTTACTTTTTACGATCCTACAATGGCCACTGAAGAACTGGTTAACGAAGTTTTTGAAATAACCAATAACCGGATGAAGGTTATTAAAATAATAGCACTTGCCAAAAGTGCCATACGCAATAACCTGGGCGAAGAGCTGAACCAGATAAAACAACCCGCCTGCCTGATCTGGGGAAACAACGACACCATCACCCCGCCGTTTGTTGCCAAAGAATTTCACCGCCTGATGCCAACCAGTGAATTGCATTTTGTTGACAAGTGCGGCCATGCTCCCATGATGGAAGTTCCTGAAGAATTTAACCGGTTGCTGGATGCGTTCTTAACAAAATTAAAAACGTCCGCTGCAACTATTCAGTAATGATCTTTGTCATACTTATGCTGCATTGCCTTTAAAAGATTTTAATAAACAAACTGTTAATTGAGCGAAGCAGTATACTTTTAAAAGTGAATTTTACGTTTATTCCAATAACTTACTAACCTAAACCCAGTCATATGTTAACCGTCGAACTCATTAATAATAACATCCCCCGGCTACAGTTAAAAGACTCCGTAAGCAAAGCATTGCGTTTGATAAGTGATTTTAAAGTAACCCATCTCCCTGTAGTGGAAGATGAAAAATTTCTGGGCCTTATCAGCGAAGACGACCTGCTTGACCAGGTTCAACCCAAAATGCCGATTGAACTATTGCAGGAACATTTTATCCATTGTGCTGTACATGACAATGAACATTTTTTAAATGCGGTAACCTGCAGCAACCAGTTTGAGAGCACAGTAGTACCTGTGGTAAATGAAGAAAATGAATTGCTGGGTGTTATCACCACCAATGAACTTTTAAAAACCATCGGTAATTTTGCTGGCACTAACGAGATCGGCGGTATAATCGTCCTGGAAATGGAACGCAGCCAGTTTTCCATTTCAGAAATAAGCCGCATTGTAGAAAGTAATGATGCCACCATCCTTCATTTAAATACAACAGTACATGCCGAAACAGGCATGCTTACTGTTACACTCCATATCAATAAAAAAGAGATCTCAACAATCGTGTCAACTTTTGAAAGATATGAATTTGATGTTATCTACTATTTTGGTAACGAGAAATTCGAAAATGAGATTCACAGCAATTACCGCCACCTGATGAATTACCTGGATATTTAAAAAATCATTTACAATTCCCCGGCTTTTAAGTGCAGGTATATAAAGCAAAGTGTTTTAGTAATGAATGATATTAAAAAAATAATCTGCTGCTTTATTATCCTGTTCATTAGCTGCCATAGCTATGCACAGAAATCTAAGCTGGCTTTCATTACTTCAAAAGACACTTCACTACTTGCACTCAATCCGCATGGCAAAGTATGTATAAAGAACCTGGAGGTAACGGGTACAAAAAAAACCAAGGTATATATTGTATTCCGTGAAATACAATTTAAAAAAGGCGATTCTATTAAAGTTGCCGACCTGTATAAAGAGCTGGAGCAGGCAAGGTTCCAGGTGTATAACACTACACTTTTTAATGAGGTTAATTTTGAGGTTATTGCACTTACTGCTGATAATGTAAATATAAATGTACAGGTTACCGAACGCTGGTATTTTTATCCTGTGCCGCAGTTTCAATTAATTGACAGGAATTTTAACGAATGGTATAAAACACATAATGCAAGTTTGGACAGGGTTAATTACGGTTTAAAGCTGGTGCATTACAATCTTAGTGGCCGCAGAGACCAGCTCCGTATTTATTTAATTAATGGGTATACACGGAACATTTCATTTTCCTACAGTAATCCATACAGCAGCTCTTCTTTAAATGAAGGCTTTACAATTGGTGCTGGTTATGCACAAAACAGGGAAATCCTTTATCTCACTGATTCATCAAACAAAACACTTTTTTATAAAAAACCAGATTTTACCCGCAATACACTT
>JBBSJI010000109.1:0-8789 GCA_038257425.1 Chitinophagales bacterium | reverse complement strand
AACGTTCAGCACCATATCTTTTGAATACAGCACCTTCAGGTGGTTTGCATACTCCGTCTGTACAGCGTATGCGGTAGACCTACTACCATCTTTTATTCAGCATTCAAGAAACTATCCAGTTCCTTGATTCGTGACACACCCCACGTGGGCAGAACTGCTGCTCAACCTTCAACGAGGTATGGATGATTTTTTTCCAAACTTGGTTTGCTTTAGGCAATTGAATGTTTTTTGAGTTATTTAATTTAACTTAGAAATTAAAATATCACATTATGAGAATGATAGTTTTCTTTTTATTTTTTACATATTTATTTACTAACTGTTTATCCATTCACGCTCAGTTTAAGCTAATTGCCGAAGGTCCTAAGTTTGAAGAACCTATTAGTGGTCACCTGAAGGTAATCCAAATGAAAAATGGTAATACAATTTATTTTCATCTTACTCCCAAAGATGGGATTAACCTACGTGTTTATGATGCAGATCATAAAGAAAAAATTTCAACAAATTTTGATTTAGGTTTTGAACGTGTAAAATTGGCGTCAAAAGAGGGTGCGATGTTTCGTAGTTCAAATTCGGAGACCATAGAAGCCATTTTTGAAATAAATAATGAATTGGTTGTTTTTATTGCTGAATGTTCAAAAAAACAATCTGACACTTACAGGATGATTATTGATCTTGTAACTGGAAAAGTAAAGCAAGTGAAAAATATTTTTACAAATGACAATTGGAGTAGCGGACTTGCCGTTAAAAGAGGCGAGGGAGATAGTTATGTAATAGTAAAAGAATATGGGAATGAGATCACACATTATAATGCCAGACATGAGGAAATATCAAAGATTACTTACGCATCACCTTTAATTGATGATGATCATAAATTCTTACGTAGGGTAGATATTTTAGTTACTGAAAGTGACAAGATTTACGGTTTTTACTCTACATATGGAAAAAAGAAAGAGGAAGGCGGTTTATATATGACAAGCCTTAAACAAGGGGCATCAGCGCCCGAATATACAAAACTTAATACGCCAAATGATTTAATTTACAAGGGAGCAATAGCAAAATATAATCCTGTAAGTAAAAAAATTGTGTTCTTAACCATAGCTGAAATAAAAGGTAAGAATGGAGGTTATCTTCCTTTGCTTTATATCATTGATCCTCTAACCTTAAAAGCAGAAAATATAGAATCATTTTATCCCACAGAAGAGTTACAAACTCAATTTAAAGAGCGTTACGATAAAAAGGATGGTTATAATGCTTTACCACAAGATATGTACATTCATAAGGATGGTACGATTTCTATTATTTATGAAGAAATGTTAATACAGGCTACATCTTCCGGAAATTATACAAGGAATGATGTGAAACTCGGCAAAATGGTTGTAGTTACACTTGATGAAAATGGGAAATTTCTATCAAATTATCTGGTGCCTAAAGCTCAATGGAGCACATTTAACGAATTAGGGTTATTCTATCACAAAGAGCCAAAAGAAAAAGCACTTGAGCTTTGGGTTGGTAATCAATATAAATCATATTTCTATTTAAACAGTCCTAAAGGTCAATACATACTCTTCAATGATAGCGAAAGGAATAATAAAGTAACAAAAGACAAATTTACAGAGATACAAAGTGTTTCCGGATGTGATGCTTTCGCATATAAATTTACCGGCAAAGAAATATTTCCTGATAGAGGGTATTTATTTGGGAAACCAGCAAAAGGTAATATTATAGCTATGTTTCTGATATCCGACTTTGACGCAGCAAGTAATATTTATGTTACTTTGAAATTAACCAAGGAATCTGCAAGGGATAATTTGGTTAATCTGGTATGGCTTCAACCTGAATAATTACTTTACCTTATCCAACTGCTGCTCCAGCTTCATGAGTGCGTCGCTCATTTCTTTTTCAAGAGAAGGGTTGCTTTCGTTGCCCGATTGCGTAGCATACCAAATCATTACCATGGCAATATAGTCCTGCATATCCTTGCCGGCAAACTGGGTTTTAAATTCAACTATCTTTTCGTTGATGACCTTTAAAGTTCTGCGGATGGCTTCTTCATCTGCAGGACTGGTCTTGATGCGATAAGTACGGTCGCCGATTACAATATTTATGGGTATCAGTTCTGCCATGATCATTCACTTAATATGCCAATACATTTATCAATCTCCCGAATGTATTGGCTGATGTTTTTTTCAAATGCTTTTTTATCTGCCTCATTCATTTTGCCGGCAACGGCTTTTAATACCATTACCTTCTGACGAAGTTCATTAATGATCTCTTCATCTTTTTGTTTGGTCTGCTGCAATGTTTTAATAAGTTCGCCCTGGCGGCTGTTCTCTTTTTGTAATAACTGGTAGTTCTTCAGCAGTTGCTGAAGTTTTTCGTTGATGCGTTTTATATTTTGTTCTAAATCACTCATAAGTTTTGCCACAAAGGCACAAAGACACGAAATTTATTTCTTCGAAATATTTTTTGCCAGTAATTACACTGATTAACACGAATGAAAGTGAAAATTAGTGTACTGAGCTTGTCGAAGTATTCGTTGCTAACCCAATTCACGAAGTGAATAAAATCCATTTTTATCTGCGGACTTCCGCCCCCAGTTCTTTTTCATAAGCCCCAATAAGCTTATTCATCATGGCATCAATTTCCTTATCGGTCATTGTTTTTTCTTCATCCAAAAAAGTAAAGCTGATGGCCATTGATTTTTTACCGGCACCTATCTTTTCACTTTCAAATATATCAAACAAACTGATGGATGTCAATTTATTTATCCGTGCTGCATGTGTAGCCTTTTCCACAGCATCAAAAGGCAGCGTTTTATCAACGATAATTGCCAGGTCGCGGTTAACAGCAGGGTATTTACTTATTTCTTTATACTGAATATTGTTTTTCCTGTTTAGCTTAAGCAACCTGTCCCAGTTAAGATCAGCATAAAAAACGGGTTGCTTAATATCAAAACGTTCCATTTTACTTTTATGCAGTGAACCAATTACTGCAACCGGCTCATTTTTTATGAAGGCTTGAACTGCACCTGATAAATCAACATTGGCTGCCCGGGCATATGAATCAATTTTCAATCCCAAGACAGAAATTATTTTTTCAAAAACGGCTTTTATAAAATAAAGATCCGCCTTTTCTGCCTTTGCTTTCCATCCATCGCTTGTTTTATTACCCGTGATATAAATGGCGAGGTGGTTATCTTCTACATATTTGCCGGCTTCGGTAACCAGATATGTTTTACCAAATTCAAAGAACTTAAGGTCGTTATTTTTGCGGTTCAGGTTATAGGCAATGGATGTAAGCCCTGTTTCCATCATAGCCGGACGAAGTACATTTAATTCCTCACTTAAATTGTTGATCATCTTCACTGTTCTCTGTAAAACCTCCTCGCCATAATAAGCAGAATTGGTTATTGAGTTGGTAAATATTTCCCGAAAACCCGATCCGGCAAGGTATTCAGCAACCTTTTCAGTGTAGGCAACTTCATGGGTAAGCGTTTCCACCGAAGGGGCAATAGTTATCATGTTGGGTATCTCTACATTATCCAGGCCATCTATCCGCATGATCTCTTCCACAATATCGGCCGCTATGCTGATATCCGGCTTACTGAAAGGAACAGCAAAACGCATTTCATCAGCACCCTCTTTTATTAATTCAAAGCCAAGACTATACAATATATTCTTTACAGTATCTCCATGATAATTCTTACCGCTGAGTTTTTTGAGGTAATGATATTTAAGCGCTACTTCTGTTTTTGGTTTTGGATTGGGATACACATCAATGATATTACTGGCTAACTGCCCACCTGCAATTTCTTTAATAAGTGAAGCAGCTCTTTTTAAAACATTCACCGTATTGCTGATGTCAACCCCTTTTTCAAAACGGGTAGCTGCATCGGTACGCAAGCCATGCCTTAAAGATGTTTTGCGTATTGTTATTGGATTAAACCAGGCACTTTCTAAAAAGATATTTTTTGTAGTTGCAGTTACACCGCTGTGCATACCACCATAAACACCTCCAATACACATGGGCGCCTCGCTGTTGCAGATCATCAGGTCCCCGGCTGAAAGTTTTCTTACTTTTTCATCCAGGGTAGTAAAAGCAGTTCCCTCAGCTACATTTTTAATGATGAGTTTCTTTTCTGTTATTGCATCCGCATCAAAGGCATGTAATGGCTGGCCGGTTTCATGTAAAATAAAATTCGTGATGTCAACAATATTATTGACCGGACGCAGGCCAATGCTTTTTAATTTCTGTTGCAGCCAATCAGGACTTTCAGCAATCGTAACCCCTTCAATACTTACACCCGAATAACGCTGACAGGCATCTGCATTTTCAATGATCACTTCCATTTGTAATCCCTTATTATCGGGTTTAAAATTATTTTTGAAAGGAGATTTTACAACGGTATCTTTTTTATTGTGGTGAGACAGGTAAGCGCATACATCTTTTGCAACACCCAGGTGGCTCATCGCATCTATGCGGTTTGGTGTAAGCCCTATCTCAAAAATATAGTCATCAGTAAGATTGAAAAAGTCGGCTAATAAAGTTCCCGCAGCTGTATCATGTGGCAGCACCATAATGCCTGCGTGGCTTTCGCCCAAACCGATCTCATCTTCGGCACAGATCATTCCCTGACTTTCTACACCACGTATCTTTGCTTTCTTCATAGTTGTGGGTTCTCCGTTAATTGGATAGATAGTGGTTCCAATGGGAGCAACAACAACTTTTTGCCCGGCGGCAACATTGTGTGCACCACAAACGATCTGGAGATTTTGGCCGGTACCAATATTTACCGTGGTCAATTTTAATTTATCTGCATCAGGATGCTTTTCACAGGTTAAAACTTCCCCAACATATAAACCCTGCAGGCCACCTTTAACTGCTTCGTATTTGTGCAGGCTTTCAACTTCAAGGCCTATAGCAGTAAGTATCTTGCTTAACTTTTCCGGTTCAATTATTTCGGGTAGGTATTCACTAAGCCAGTTGTAACTAATAATCATCTGCCAATAAAAATTTATTATTAATGGGTAAAGATAGTTTTTTGGTTGCTAAAGGCGATAAATGCGTCTCGTGCTATTTTAAGTTTATGATGATGCAAATAAATTTTCCCACTATGACACAAAGGTTTTGCCTTCGGCAAAACTAAGGTTGCCACAGAGGCACAGAAACACAAAAAATACATTTTCGATTCTCTTATTCTGTGCTTCTGTGCCTCTGTGGCAAATAATTTTTTTTTGAAGGGAATACTTTGTGGGATATGATGGCAGACTACACTTAACTTAACACTACGCCATACAAGACTCATAAACTACACATAGATTTTAATTATTGCAACTGGGTCTTTTTCATACCATCGGTGCAAAAAAGAAAAATTTCGAATTTCCGATTGTTAATAAAACGGCACATAATGCCAATCTTACTGAATTTTGAACTGTTAATTTACTGTGGGTAATTTATCGGTAATCTTAATAAACTATCTTTGTTGTGGACAATGCTGTGGAAAACCTATGTAAAAAACATATTGGCTGTTATGTGGATAAAAAAGAAACGGGTTTGATTATCCTTTTGCCTTTACCTTAGCCGCCCTGCATAAAACAAGACTAACCAGCACAGAAATTTGAACATGGAACTTACTAACTTTAATAAAGATAAAAAGCTGCGCCGCAAAGCGCCGGTAGACCTCGGAAACATGATGTATGGCAAGGTTCCGCCACAGGCGAAAGAACTTGAAGAAGCCGTACTTGGTGCAATAATGCTTGAAAAAAGTGCATTTGATACTGTAGTAGAAATTTTAAAACCAGAGTGTTTTTATGTAGATGCTAACCAGCGGATATATAAGGCCATGCAGGGTTTGGCAATTAAAAGTTTACCTATTGACCTGTTAACCGTTGTGGAAGAACTGAAATTCAGGGAAGAGCTGGAAGCAGTTGGTGGACCATATTACGTTACCAAATTAACCAACGCTGTTGTTTCCTCAGCAAACATCGAAGCCCACTCAAGAATTGTTTTACAAAAATTCATTCAGCGGGAATTGATCCGCATCAGCGGGGAAATCATAGGCGATGCTTATGAAGACAGCACCGATGTTTTTGATATGCTTGATGAGGCTGAAACCAAGCTTTTTGAAATAACCAATAACCATCTTCGTAAAAACTTCGACAGCATTGATACCGTTTTGGTAAAAACCATCCAGCGCATTGAAGACATGCGTAACAGGCAGGATGACATAACCGGTGTACCTACAGGTTTTCCTTCTCTTGATAGAATAACGTATGGTTGGCAATCAACCGATCTGATTGTACTGGCAGCAAGACCATCGGTTGGTAAAACAGCCTTTGCATTAAACCTGGCAAGGAGTGCAGCACTGCATCCTACCAAACCTACCGCAGTAGGGTTTTTTAGCCTGGAGATGAGCAGCAGCCAATTGGTACAACGTATTTTAAGTGCCGAAAGTGAAATATGGCTGGAGAAGATTGCACGTGGTAAACTGGAAGAGCATGAGATGAAACAGTTGTATAAGAACGGCATTGAACGTTTATCACAAGCACCCATTTTTATTGATGATACTGCAGCATTGAATATTTTTGAGTTGAGGGCAAAATGCCGCAGGTTAAAGAATAAACATAATGTTGGACTAATTATCATTGACTATTTACAATTGATGAGTGGTGCCGGCGAAAACCGAAATGGTAACAGGGAGCAGGAGATCAGCCGCATTTCACGTGATTTGAAAGGCCTGGCAAAAGAATTGCAGGTGCCCATCATTGCATTATCACAGTTAAGCCGTGAGGTAGAAAAAAGAAAAGAGGGTGCCAAGATCCCACAGTTGAGTGATCTGAGAGAATCGGGAGCCATTGAGCAAGATGCCGATATGGTTATGTTTTTATATCGCCCCGAATATTATGATATTACCAGTAACGAAATGGGCGAAAGCAATAAAGGCGAAACTTTTGTAAAAATTGCCAAACACCGTAATGGTAGTTTGGATACCATAAAACTGAAAGCTTTATTGCACATTCAAAAATTTATTGAGGAAGAAGGCGGAAGCGATTTTGCCAGTGGCTTACCCGGCGGAAGCTGGAAACCGGTGAAGAGCGATGATGGCGATGGTGCAAAACTGTACATACAAAAAGGCAGTAAGATGAATGATGGAGAGTTTGATGAGGATGCACCGTTTTAGGCCTCACCCCCACCCCCGTCCGACAGGGTCATCCGGGCGGGCCTCTCCAAAGGTGAGGGAACCGCCAGATTGCAGCAAAGAACAATTTTTATATTATTTTTATTGAATGGAGAATGAATTTCAGATTTGTTCTCCATTTGTTTTTATGGCATTACCATTTTTTTATAAAGAAGATTTAGTTGCATCAAGTGCAGATGTGGTGCTGGATGAAGCCACCAGCAAGCATATTGTGCAGGTACTGCGTATGCAAAATGGCGAGCAACTGCAGTTAACCAATGGCAAAGGAAATTTATTTACTGTTGAAATAACTGATGATAACAGGAAAAGATGTTCAGTAAAAATTCTGCAAACCACAAACCACCCGCAGGGCCCCGTGGGCAAACTACAAACAACAAACATTACAATAGCAATCTCTCTTATAAAAAACACCACCCGCTTTGAATGGTTTTTAGAGAAAGCGACTGAGATAGGCGTGTCAGAAATTATTCCGCTTATTTGTGAAAGAACAGAGAAATCTGCTTTTAAATTTGACAGACTGAAAAGTATTTTGGTAAGCGCCATGTTGCAGTCGCAACAAGCCTGGTTGCCGGTTTTGCATGAACCGGTAAAATTTAAGCAGCTTGTTGAATCATCTCCACAGCAACAAAAATTTATTGCACATTGTATCGGCGGAGCTAAAAGAAATTTGTCCGATCTTAACAATGAAGCCTTATCCTCAAAAATAATTTTAATTGGCCCCGAAGGAGATTTTACGCCGGGCGAAATTGATCTGGGATTGCAAAATAATTTTAATGCAGTGGCGCTTGGTGATACAAGGTTGAGAACCGAAACGGCAGGAATAGTAGCAGCAGTGTTGCTAAGTAAATACTAAACAAAAGAGTCATTTTAAATCCATTTTCAAAGCTTTGATGACTGCTTCTGAAGCAGAAGCAACTCCTATTTTTTTATAGATATTTTTAACGTGTGTCCTAACAGTTTCATAGGTGGTGTTTGTAAGTTGAGCAATCAGCTTCAGGTGATTTGCCTCTCTCATTAATTTCAAAATATCTTTTTCTTTACGGGTAAGCCCATAGTCAGTTTCCTGATTGTATTTATTATTTTTTATTTTTCCATTTTGTATGATTTTCAGTAATACTTGCTGTGTTTCATCAGTTTTATTTTCTAACAGGTTTTTAATTTTGCCCAAAGTAATTGCAGGCCCCTCGCTTATATCTGCAATGGCGTCAATGCCTTTATATAAGGCTTCTGCCAGTTGAAAATCATCAGGCATATTGCTGGTTAGTAATAAAACGGGACAACTTGGTTGTTTGTCTGTTTCGCATAACCTGTTAAAGCTTGCAGGATCTGCCAGGAGAAGGCCGGATGTATTATTAACAGCATCTTCATTGGGGGCAATCTCACAAAATATATTTTTTTCTGAAGCAAATCCAATGCTCCATTTAAGCGTTTCAGCTATAGCTATATTTTGATGAAGTATGTTTATCAGTATATTCATGATCAATAATAGCCGCTTATTTTTGCTTCATCAATAATGTTACAAAGTAAGTCTCTCAGGTCTGTAATATTTCCGGTTACCCAGGCAGATGTGAATGTTTTTATTTTTTCTGTT
>JBBSJI010000108.1:0-8970 GCA_038257425.1 Chitinophagales bacterium | reverse complement strand
ATGGTGTAAAGCAATGGAAGTACAAGCAACTCCCACTATTTTTCTAAATGGACACCAACTCCCTGATGCCTATGGCATTGAGGATTTACAATATTTTTTGTTGGAATAGTTCCCCGACAGAAAAGCCAACGGAACTACATTAGTATGCGCATGCTAGTGGTTGGCGGCCCAAGCCTTTGATGCTAAAAGCCAAGGCGTAAACAATTTTTGTAAATTTTAAATTAAAAACAATTGAAGACAACAAAAATGAGCCTTGCTAATATACAAGGCAAACTTAGCAGGACGGAAATGAAGAATATTATGGCTGGTAGTGGTAGTGGTTATTGTGCGTATGGTTATTTTGGTGATAGCTATTGCGTACAGACCCATGGAAGTGGCTACAGGTGTGTTTTTATTAATGGTAGCACCATGTGTTCTCACCCGTAAATAGTATTTTAAGCGGCAGAACCGCTCAATATCAAAATTATGGATTAAGGATCCTTGATTCGTGTTTACGTAATTTTCAACGTCACTTCTTATAATTAATTTTACCACCTCAACTATCCTTCTTGTAACTATTATGAACATAACATTTGCAAAAGGATAGTTGATTACAATTTAAAAAAAATGAAGATTCCTGCTTTCTTATCTTTAATCTTCCTCTGTGTTTCATGTACAAACAATAGAGAAAAAAATGAGGATTTTACGTCCACCCATGTCAAAAGTGTAAAACAAATCGCCTTTAATACAATATCAATATATCCACATGACACAGCTTTGTTTACCGAAGGGTATTTTATATATGAGGGTAAGCACTATGAGAGCACGGGATCTCCGGAAGAGTTACCAAGTCTAAATTCACTTTTTGGCATAAGGGATTTAAAATCAGGTAATATACAATCTCCAATTTATTTGGATAAAAAACTATATTTTGGCGAGGGTATTGCGATACTAGGCAATGCTATATATCAGCTCACATACAGAAATCAGAAAGGGTTTATTTACGATGCAAAGACATTTGAAAAATTGGATACATTCAAATATGATAGTCAAGAAGGATGGGGATTAACAAGCGATTCAGTTAATTTAATTATGTCTGATGGAACAAATAAAATTACCTGGATAAACCCGGTAACATTTAAAATAGTCAAAGAGATTTATGTAGCAAAGAACGATTCGCCTGTAGCAAATCTGAATGAGTTAGAATTTGTTGAGGGGTTTATTTATGCTAATGTTTATACGACTAATTTAATTGTGAAAATTGACCCTGAGACGGGATACGTGGTGGGTACTGTCGATATAAGTAATCTAAACAAACAGGCATTATTGAAAAATCCAAACTCGTTAGAAGCAAATGGAATTGCTTATAATTCTTCAACTAAGCGTTTCTACGTAACTGGTAAACTGTGGCCCTATGTTTTTGAGATTTCTTTAGAATAATTTTTTAAGGCCGACTTAACCGCATAACATTCCAGGCTAATTAACTGAGCAAACCCCTTAAGAAATAATTACTTAGAGTTTAGTATCATCAGTAAGCCATGGATAAATGCTGTAAGGCAATGGATCTGCAGCCAACACCCGCTATTTTTTTAAACGGACACCAACTCCCCGATGCCTACGACGTGGAGGATTTACAATATTTTTTGTTGGAATAGTTCCCCGATAAAAAAGCCAACGGAACTACACTGGTATGCGCTTGCCGGTGGTTGGCGGCCCAAGCCTTAGATGCTAAAAGCCAAGGCATAAACAATTTTTGTAAATTTTAAACTTAAAAAAATGAAGACAACAAAAATGAGCCTTGCTAATATACAAGGCAAATTAAGTAGATCAGAAATGAAGAATATTATGGCGGGAAGTGGTAGTGATGGTTGCTTGGTGCAATGTCCGAGCGGGCCCCGAATTCAAACTTGCAACGGTGGCACCTGCGGCCAGTTCATCGGCGGTCACGTGTATTGCGGAGGCACCTTGTATCCAATCTGCTTTCATTAATTAAAATAAGCAGGCTGTAAGCCTGCTTATTTTTCTAATTTCTAAAATTAATTAGTTTTTCCATGAAAAAATCAATTCATGTTTATCTAGTCATATTCTTATTTGGGTATCCAATAAAATTAAATGCCCAAAATACGCAATTAGAAAGCCTGACATTAGCGGATACAGTATTGCAAAATTATAGACGTTATCCATTCGCAATAAATTTTGTGTTTAATAATCCCGGACCTACAGCAAACTTCAAAGGATTAGAAAGTTACAATAAGAAGGAATTTATTGTAAAAGGCCACAGACTCAATTCACTATTCGAAAACTATCCTGATAGCAGCAAAATATATTTTTTGATACTTGGGAATAAAGGCAAGTACCAAATAAAAATTGATACTGATCTTGACTTGGATTTTTCTAACAACCCAGTATTAACAACAAAAGAAATTGATGAAGGCATCATTTTGAAAACTACTCACAACAACGTGGAATACCAAAGAAGGATAAGAATTTATCCATTTGACACGCTTCACAAAATGGGTTCCGCAGAAGAGCAGAAATGGCAAATGACCGTTTCTGCGTGGCCAGTTCATAAATATACCATATTAACGGAAGGGCTAAGTTCCAAAATGCTGTTTCTTACAAATGTCTCCTTGTATGGTACCTGGAATAAAAAGGCTGCCATCATTTATACAAAAGATTATGACGTAATAGACAACAGCGGTTATCTTACTTTTGAGAATAGTATTTATTTTGCAAAAAATGTGTACATATTAGATTCAGTCACAAGAGACGGATCTAAGGCATTTTTTAAAAAAAGTCCTCGAAATGGTAATTGCGGAAATGACATCGGCGATTCTCTATGTATAGAAGATCCCATTGAAACTATCACCGGTAAACCAATTGATTTAAAATCGTGGAAGGAACAAAAGCCGGTGGTATTCCACTTTTGGGGAAGTTGGTGCGGACCTTGTCTTACTGAACTTCCAGCATTAGAAATGCTTATTACCAGATTTTCAGATAAATGTACTTTTATTAATGTTGCCTATGAGCAAAGCGAAAAGAATGACAAGGTGTTGTCTATCCTTAAACGATACCCTGGATTATCAAACAATATCATTGAAAACACTAACAGGTCTATTTTGACAAATAGATTAAATATTGCAAACTTCCCGTCCTACGTTATTGTTTCTGAAAATGGAATTATTGTCTCAAAGGTTGAAAGTAGCAATCCATTAAAAGAATTGGAAAGTATACTATCAAATTTTTGAAAACTGTATTATCATTTTTGATTGTTTTTTTTCAGTCTTGTAAAAATTGCTAAGGAGATGACAAATATTACTATCAATTGAGCTCAAAAAGCGTGTATCGTAGAAGAACCGCATAAACAAATAATTCAATTTGAGACTGGTCACGAGGAACATGACCAATGCTCTAAGAAATTTTATTTGCGTTTTAAGATGAATATGAATACAATTTGGAAAAGTGGAGTATGCGGCGAAGGCTATTTAAATGATGTAATTCATAGGAGTGAAAATCAAATTCCCTATCCGTATCAATTTCTTTTAATATTTTTTTAGTTAACAATAGTAAGGAAATGAAATACAAATCAATTGCTATTCTTACTTGCTGGTATGGACCCTACCCTTGGTATTTGGCATATTACATTCATTCTTGTTTATTTAATCCCACAATAGATTTTTATGTTATTACAGATAACACAGAACCCATAGTAAACAAGCCGATAAATGTAAAAATTATTTATAAAACATTTAAAGAAATAAAGGCATCGGCCTCTAAAATATTGGGCTTTACTGTAAACATTGATAATTCTTACAAACTCTGCGATTTCAAACCTGCTTATGGTTTTCTTTTCCCGGAAATTATACGTGGATACCATTTTTGGGGGCATGCTGATATTGATATAGTGTATGGCAATATCCGTGATTTTATGACAGTTGATATTCTAAATACTTACGATGTTATTAGCAGCAGGCATGATTATATTACCGGGTCTTTTTGTTTATTTAGAAACAACGAGCAAATCAATACCTTATTTATGCAAAGCAAAGATTATAAAAAAGTATTTAGCAGTTCAGAACATTTTTGCTTTGACGAATGTAATTTTTTATTCCAGGAATTGCAAAACGGCGCTTCAATCTTTGACTATCCTGATAACATACAGAGTATGACTTATGTTGTTCAAAGAGCCGCCGAAGAAAAAAAATTAAAAGCCTTTTTTGATTTTATAATTGTAGAAGGCGCAACTGGAAAAATTAAATGGGATAAAGGAAAAATTATCTACAAGGATTTATATGAAGCCATGTTTTATCATTTAATAAAATTTAAAACCGCATGTAAAACCCCCAGAGTATTGAATCCTATGCCTGATACTTTTTATTTTACGCCGACAAAAATTCTGTCAAATAAAGCAAATTGAAATTCACTCTCTTCAAACAACTCGATGCTATGGACTGTGGCCCAACCTGCCTGCGCATGGTAGCAAAATATTATGGGCGAAGTGTGCCGCTTGATTATTTGCGCAATAAATCACAATATGGCAAGGAGGGCGTTAGTATGCTTGGGCTTGCGGATGCGGCGGAAAGTATTGGTCTAAAATCGGTTGGTAGCAAACTTAGTTTTGATCAATTAATTGACGATGCACCACTACCGGCCATTATTCATTGGGATCAATATCATTTTGTAGTGCTTACACCACAATCAACAAAAAACAAACTCATAATTGCCGACCCGGCAAAAGGACTTGTAAAATTAGATAGGGAGGAATTTTTAAAACACTGGGTTTCTACAACAGAAAAAGAAACTGGCAAAGGAACCGCCCTTTTATTGGAGAGGACACCTCAATTTAAGGGTATGGATTTTTCTGACGAAGGTTCTTCTCAGGAAACAAAAATAGGATGGTCTTTTTTATTTAGTTACCTGGCGGAGCACAAGTCATATTTTTTTCAAATACTACTGGGCTTATTGATGGGCAGTTTGCTACAGCTCATTTTCCCCTACCTCACACAAAGCATTGTAGATACAGGCATCAATACCCAGAATGTAAACTTTATACAAATTGTGTTGGCAGCACAACTTATGCTACTCTTTTCTCAAACGGTGGTAGAGTTTATCCGTAGTCGTATTTTACTGCACATCAGTACAAGAATTAATATTTCATTGCTATCGGGGTTTTGGAGCAAATTATTAAGATTGCCCATGCAATTTTTTGATAGCAAACATCCAGGTGATATTATTCAGAGAATTGGAGATCACCACCGCATAGAAAGTTTTTTAACGGGTACAGCCTTGAATACCTTTTTCTCCCTCTTTAATATTTTTATTTTCTCTTTTGTATTACTTCGTTATAGTGTGAGTATATTCGTAATTTTTGCTATAGGCAGTTTATTATACCTGGGTTGGATACAGTTTTTTTTAAAATATCGCCGCAAGTTAGATTACCAGCGCTTTGCCATTTCAGCCAAAGAGAATAATGCTACCATGCAACTAGTGTATGGTATGCAGGAAATTAAATTAAACAATGCAGAAAATACTTACCGCTGGGCATGGGAAGGACTGCAGGCAGGTTTGTTTAAACTCAATTTTAAAAGTTTATCCCTTAGCCAGTACCAGCAGGTGGGTGCGTTTTTTATTAACCAGGGGAAAAATATCTTTATCACTTTTGTTGTTGCTAAATTGGTTATTGAAGGTTCACTTACCTTAGGGATGATGCTGGCAATTCAATACATTATAGGGCAATTGAACGGTCCCATAGAACAGTTGATTGGGTTTAGCCAGCAGGCACAGGATGCCAAAATATCGCTGGAACGTTTAAACGATATTCATTCTTTGGAAGATGAAGAACCAGCCCCCTCCAACTCCCCCGAAGGGGGAGGGTTTAGAGCATTAAACCATGCGCTACCTAAAAATCATAGCTTCAGCATTAAAAATGTTTCTTTCACCTATCCCGGTGCCGGGAACGAGCCTGTTTTAAAGAATATTTCTTTAACGATTCCGCAGGGCAAAATAACTGCTATTGTTGGTATGAGTGGTAGCGGAAAAACAACACTAGTGAAACTGCTGCTTCGATTTTACGAAAACTACAAAGGCGATATTTATTTGGGCAATGCTGCATTTAAAACTATTAGCCCAAAATTTTGGAGAAGCGTAAGCGGGGCAGTAATGCAGGACAGTTTTATTTTTAATGATAACATCCGAAAGAATATTACCGTTACCGATGATAGAGTTGACGAGCAACGCCTTATCAACGCATGTAAAACGGCTAATATTTTATCTTTTATACAACAGTTACCTTTAGGATTTTACACAAAACTGGGAGCAGAAGGTAATGGCATAAGTGGTGGACAAAAACAACGGATTGCCATTGCAAGGGCAGCGTACAAAAACCCGCAGTTTATTTTTTTAGATGAAGCTACCAACTCCCTGGATGCCAATAATGAAAAAGTAATACTGGAAAATTTCCAACAGTTTTTCAAAGGCAAAACAGTTGTTGTGGTAGCACACAGGCTTAGTACGGTAAAAAATGCTGATAAAATTATAGTGATGGATAATGGAGAAATTGCCGAAGAAGGAACGCATGAAGAGCTTGCATTTAAGAAAGGAAAATATTATGAATTGGTAAAAAATCAATTAGAGTTGGGGAACTAAAGTTTCCCTGCTTCCTGGATGAAGTGAAACTATCTAAGCGAAAACTGAATTATGCTATGTTATACATCATATGACAGTTCTACTTGTGAATGGTGAATTGTCCTTGCCTGAAATATTCGCCATTCATCCCTACATTATGTAGGGGCCAATTCACACTTAACTTAACACTATTATGCCCGAAGATAAAAATATTTTGCAGCCAGATACAAACAGCCCATTTGCTTCAAGAAATACATTTTCAGAGCACGGTAATGAAATAGATGAAATTATTTCAAAGAAACCTCCATTCATGGTTAGATGGGGCACGCTTTTTCTATTTTTTCTGCTGTTATTTATTATCTTCATAAGTTGGTTTATAAAATACCCTGACATTGTGAACACAACCGCTAAGCTAACATCCATCAATGCCCCCAAACCAGTCATTACCTTAGCAAGTGGCAAAATTGTAAAACTTAATATTTCAGAAGATCAAGTGGTAAGCAAAAACGAAATTTTAGGCTTTATGGAATCAACTGCTGATCACCAGGAAGTGATTGAACTTTTAGAAAATATTAATGAAATCCAGTTGTTACTTAATAACAACAAAACTGAATTATTGAATGCCTATTTTAAGAACCCGGAAAATCAATTAGGAGAGTTACAAAATGATTACCAGGTTTTTTCACAGGCATTTCTCACTTTTAAAAATTATCTTTCAAATGGATTTTACCTGCAAAAGAAAAATATGCTGGCAAAAGACCTGAATAATATGGTTCGTCTCCATAACAACCTGTACCAACAAAAAGGTTTTCATGAGCAGGACTTGTCTTTAGCGCAAAAAACATTTGAAGCCAATCAGTCTTTGAAAGATGATAATGTGATATCTGATTTTGATATCAGAAACGAAACGAGCAAACTTATCGGCAAAAAATTAACCCTGCCTCAAATTACCAGTACCATTATTAGCAATGAAAGCCAGCAAAATGAAAAGAAAAAAGAAATAGCAGAATTGGAGAATACTATTGCACAACAGAAAGCAATTTTTCAGCAGGCGCTCAACAGTTTTAAAAGCCAGGCAGAGGATTGGAAAAAAAAGTATTTGCTAACTGCGCCAATTGATGGCAAAGTGGCCTTTGCTACATTTATCCAGGAAAATCAGCAGTTGCAGGCTAATCAAATTATTTGTTTTATTAATCCGGGCAACAGCGAATACTATGCGCAAATAGTTATACCCCAATCTAACTTTGGTAAAGTTGCATCAGGTCAGGCAGTTTTATTAAAGTTCTCTTCATATCCTTCTGCCGAATACGGAGCAGTAAAAGGCAAGATGGATTTTATCTCTCATATACCTACAGACAGTGGCTACCTGGCAAAAGTGGTTTTGACCGATGGCTTACATACCAATTATAAGAAACAAATTCAATACAGGGAGGGACTAACAGCCAAGGGAGAAATTATTACAAAAGACAGGCGGTTGTTGCAAAGATTTTATGATGGAATTTTAAACGAGGTGAGGTGAGTTTGTGTCGCTATGTCAATCATTGGTTCAATCCATGGCAGCAAAACCCCTTTCCAAATCTTTTATAATATACCCAGCTTCTTCCAACCCCACGTATAACCTCAGCATTCGGTGTTCCCTGTTAGCCGCATTAAAACTTCCCCTTTTTATTGCCGAACACCTTGGTATAATCAGGCTTTCATGGCCACCCCAACTTACCGCCATAAGTATGTGCTTCAGCGCTTCGCAAAATTGTTCAATTTGCATCACATCTTCTGCCTTTACAATAAAAGTAAGCAAGCCGCAAGCTCCCTGCATTTGTTGCCTGGCCAAATCATATTGCTTAAAATCTTCATCAAAAGGAAAAATTACCTCTTCTACTTGCGGATGATTTTTTAAGAAAGCCAACACCTGCCCGGTGGTTTGGGTTATTTGTTGCAGGCGCATGGGTAAAGTACGCAGCCCACGAATAAGCAACCAGGCGCTAAAGGGAGCTATACCGCTACCGATATTCATGTACTCGCTGTTGAAGATTCTGGTGATCATGGCCGAATTTCCGCTGAGCACACCTGCTAATACATCGCTGTGGCCGCCAATATATTTGGTAGCAGATTGCAGGCTGAGGTCTATACCCATTTCTATCGGTCGTTGGTAGATGGGTGTGCAATAACTGTTATCACAAATGGTCACGATCCCTTCGGCCTTTGCCAGTTCTGCTACAGCCACCAGGTCTTGCAGCGCATAGTCCCAACTGTTAGGAGTTTCTAAATAAATGAGGCTGGTGTTGGGTAAAATGGCTCTTTCAAAATTTTATATCTGGGTTCCGTCAATATAAGTATTGGTTACGCCAAAACTAGGCAAAATATCAT
>JBBSJI010000107.1:0-9021 GCA_038257425.1 Chitinophagales bacterium | reverse complement strand
GCAAGTAGCCGATCGGCCATTTCAAATTTCTGAGTGGATGGCATTAATACCGAACCAATGGACGGCAGAAAGTTCGCCCATTATTGCAGCGTATGGCATGGGCTTGCAGGGTTGGGATGCATCGTATGCCTTTGCGATGGATTATGATCATTTTACACCCACCATACAAAGTCATGGTGTGTACAACGTAACCTCACCCACACAACTGGCGCTGTACCCGGCACTGGCCAGTATGATTTATAACAACGATATTAAAGAAAGCAAAACCATCTTAAACAGAAATATTGATACCAATGATTTAAAACAAGGCAGGGTAAACATAACCGATAAGACCGCCCAACAGTCAGACGTAAAACGGTTTGATGCAGAGGTTCCTTCCCAGCTATTGGCCGTGGGTAAAACTGCCCTGAGCTTTAATAACCCAGCCTCAAAAAAACGTATGGAAAATTACCAGCGTTTTATAGATACCATTGGCAAAGTAATAAAATCCGTAACCGGCCAGTTGCTATGGAACTACAGCGGCAAAGGATATTTTACCATTAATGCGCCGGGTACAAAAGGCATCGTTGGTTTTATGGATAGCGGTATTTATCAGCTCGGTGAAATAAGTCTGCAAACTACCAACGATTTTGCAGTGATATTACTAACAAGTCTGCAGCAAGAAACGCCCCTGGCAACTGCAAAAAGAATACTGCTTACGGTAATGGCCCGTGCAGAAAATACCGGCATGCAGTATAGTGATGCTCATACCGAATTACTACAATTGGGAACTGCACCCATACTACTGGAAGCGGTTGCGGTAAGAATTAATATTAAACGAAAGAAGGGTAAAAGGCCAACGGTATATGTGCTTGACCACAGTGGTAACAGAACGGGTGAAACAATTGCCGTAACGAAAAACACTGTTTATATTGACAGTAAAATTTATAAGACGATGTATTACGAAATTGAATTTAAAAAATAAGATATGAAACTGATATTATTTTTTTTGATGACTTGCGGCTGCCTGCTGACAAGCTTCTCTTTTTTATTACCCGATAATAAAGGCCTGAGAAAAACCTGCTATGTGGAGGGCCGTTTTTTATATGCTCCCAATGGCGAAAAAGTTATTCTACGGGGTGTCAATAAAATGAATGTGGTAACCGATCCAACGGGTGAAAAATCTTTTCCTGAAATTGCAAAAACCGGGGCTAATTGTGTTCGCATTATGTGGATGAAATGGGGCGGCGGCGGCAAACAATTGGATACAATAATTGGCAATTGTATAAAGAATAAAATGCTGCCCATTATAGAGCTGCACGATGCTACGGGGCAATGGAATAAGCTGGATGACTGCGTAGATTTTTGGCTGCAAAAGGATGTGGTTGCCGTAATAAAAAAATACCAAAAATACCTGTTGCTCAACATAGCCAACGAAGCCGGAACTGATACGGTATCGCAACAAAACTTTGCTGCCACTTACAGCAGGCTGATAAAAAAAATGCGTAGTGCAGGCATTCGTGTGCCGCTTGTTATTGATGCTGCCAACTGGGGCCGAAACGAAAGTTACCTGCTCACCAACGGCAAGGCTTTGCTGGCCGCAGACCCTTTACACAACGTTATTTTTGCATGGCATATCTGGGACAGTGGTATCACGGAAGATCGCATCAGCACTGCTATTGATCAATCTATCGAGCTTAACATCAACCTGCTGATAGCAGAGTTTGCGCCCATGGAAGTAAAATGCAAATGCTGCATTCCCTACAAATTTATTATGCAATATTGCCAGCAAAAAAATATTGGCTGGCTACCCTGGAGCTGGGGCGTAGGCAATGGCGATTGCCCTGCAATGGATATGACCAAAACAGAAAAATTTGAGTCGTTGTTTGACTGGGGATTGGAGGTGGCGGTGACGGATTCTTTTAGCATTAAAAATACGGCGGTGAGGCCAGGGATATTTTAATGGGTTTTTTTATAAGAAAACTTATTTAGCTGTAATGTAAACCAAAATAGCTAAGCTGTATAACTCCGATCTGTTACCTTTTCTTTCTAATGCAAATGGAGCCTACAAATTTATGCGTGGTAACATTTAAAACAATTAAAAAAAGGGATGCAACCGTTTTCAAACAAAAGTTGTCATAGCTGCAAATACCATTGTCGAAATAAGATTAGCAGCTAGTTAAAAGAATACAATTACTGAATGGAAGTGGAAATATTAATTTTAGAACTGCTGGCATTTAATTTAATGAAGCATACAAATGGTTATTCGATGGCTGCTGTTGGTAGTAGAAATTTGAATCCTTATTTGATTGGGGATTGGAAGTAGCGGTGACGGATTCATTTAGGATAAAAAATATGTCGGTAAGGCCGGGGATATTTTAAAATTTATTTTTTTTAAAATTATTATCAGCATGGCACAGCACAGTAATAATAAATTATCCATTATGTTTGATTTCAGAATATATGAGTTGCCAAACAAAGATGACTGCTGATATATCTTAACAAATACACACGCCGCCGCCCATAGTACTATCCATACATTATAAATCTAATTGTTAACTACTTTAAATGCCTACATGAAAAAGTCTGTATTACTCGCTTTTGTTGCACTAACCCTTGCCTACACTGCTAATGCTCAACTCACAAAAGATAATTGGTTAGTTGGAGGTAATTTGTCCTATTCAAATTCTCAATAGAAAGGAACTGATGCGGCTAACAGCAAGACAAGAACTATTGATATAAATTCAAATGTTGGGTATTTTGTTCATGACAAAATAGCCATGGGAATTAAGCTAGGTGCAAAACTTGATAAGGTAAAGATTCCACAAGTGAACGGCACAAATAATACATTAATCGGAAATCAGTTGGGTATTGGCCCATTCATTAGATACTATTTTCTGAATATAAACAATAGAGTAAATGTTTTTTCGGATGCCAGTGCTCAGTACAGCTTTATAACAAGTAAAAGCACAGGAAGTATTGAAAATAAATTTAAATCTATAGATTATTCAATTTTCGTAGGTTCCGTCATATTCCTAAATTCTTCCGTTGGCTTAGAATTCCTTCTTGGATACAATAACTCCAAAGCACTTGATATTGATTCTCGGGGAGAAGCACTTCAATTGCGAGTTGGTTTACAAATACATTTAGAAAAAGAATAAAATTTTAACTACCATGAAAAATAAAGCATTCATATTATTGTCAGTTATTCTTCTTTATTCAAACTTCTTAAAAACAAATCAAATATGAAATCAAAAAAAACCTGTCTTACAATTCTTTTAGTTTTTAATTTTTACAGTATTACTTATTGTCAACTAACAAAGGGTAATTGGCTATTAAGCGGTAGTGTTAATCTTTCAATGTTAAAATATGGTAGCGAAGCCTCCATAAAATTTAAACAGACAAATTTACTGATTGCACCATCAGTTGGTTATTTTTTGATGGATAAACTTGCTTTGGGCATCCGCCCATCGCTTATTTACGGTAGTAATAATATAGGAAACTCTGAAAAAGTATTTTCTGTTGGCCCATTTATCAGGTATTATCTTTTAAAAACTGAGGGACTCTTTAACTTACTTACCGAGGGCGGTTATTATTATGGTACTTACCAATCATCAGGAATAAAGCAAAACGTTTTTTCGTTTGCCGCCGGGCCTGTACTCTATTTTAATTCCTCTGTTGGCTTAGAGTTTTTAATTGGATATTCAACAACGAAAATTGCACATTTTGATGGTGTTAATAATGCGCTTCAATTTGGCATCGGATTACAATTTAATTTAGAAAAAGATAAATAAATTTCAATTTTTAAAACATTTTTTATGATAACATTCAAATCTTTAAAAGTAGTTTTATTACTACTAATTTTATCTTCATCAGTTAGTTTTTCGCAAACGATTATAAATTATGAGACTTGGACTGGTGCAGCGGGGTGTAATATTTTTTCAAATCCAAATAACTCATCTGCAGTTATTAATGTACCCGCTTTGATAAATGGAAGTACTGGTACTATTCCTCACTATACTGCAATAGGTCAACCTGGATATGATAACCCAAATAAGACAGTGAATCTAGATAGCAGAATTACTGGAGGAAGCCAAAATGAAGGAACTGAGTATAGGTTAACCGTAAACTTTAAGCAAGGCTATTCTTATAAGATTACGATAATAGCTGCCAGAATAATGTCCACACAAACTGGTGCTAACGTATTGCTAAGGCTTGATTTAAATAATGGAGGAACAGGTAGCAATAATCAATGTAATGGAACTGGAATTATCGATGCCAATGGGTCAGGAAATTTTAAGTTGAGTACTCAGATATCTAACTCAGGATTTGCGTCCCCTGCTGCCGCAACCTACGTTTTCGATTATAATTCTTTGTCATCAGCTCAAAACTATTTGATGGTTGCAGCTATTCCTCCTGCAAGCTCAGTTCTACAAACCATTCTAATCCGAAAAATTACTATAACAGAAACACCACCTACGCCCACGTTCACCATATCACCTGCTTCTTTATCTATTCCCTGCGGCTCAGCAATAACGCAGGCATTTACGGTTAATAATGTTTATAACTCGCCGGGTACATTATCATACGATTGGAATTTAGGGTCTGCAAGCAATGGCTGGATTTATAATGGCAACCCTGCACCGCAAACATTTTCTACAACAGCCAATTCAATAAATCTTACTTCATCAACTACTGCCGCTTCAATATCCAATGTAGCTGTAACAGTAAAACTCAACAACGCAAATTATGCTACCTTAACCAGCAATATAACAGTCACTGCACCCGCAAATAATTATTCAATTGCATTGCCAGCCTCCCGCTGTTCTACAGGTGTATTTAGTGTAACTAATTTGCCAGCAGGTGCTACAGTTAGCTGGCAAGCTACACCTGCAAATATTGTAACATTCAGTAATTCGGGAGTTGGCAATCCTGTATCTTTTAGTGCTGGAGACGGGTATTGTACTGTTAATGCTGTTGTTTCTATCAACCAATGCCAGGTGCAGCTAAGTGCAGGTAATTCATACTATGGAAAATATCCTACCACTGCTACTCATAAAGTGAGTAGTGGAAACAATGTGGTGTCGAGTAGTTTAAATTATGTGCCGCCATCGCAGATTATTACTTTTGAACTTAATAATATAGGGGCAATACCTGGTGGCTATAGCATTCAAAAAGTTTATGGCAATAGTCCTATCAATGTATTCGGCAATACTGCTACTTTTTCTTTGGGTAATTATTCTCAAACATACCCGGCAAATGGAACCATTACCTTAGTTACAACGGTTAACACAACTTGTGGTAATGTTACCCAGGCCTATAACTTTACCTCACAGGGGCAATGTGGCAGTTGTGGTAGTTTATTCACTATTAGCCCTAACCCTGCCAATGATGTACTAAACATTGATGAAACAGCAAACAACGGTGTTGCTGTAAAAACCAGCACAATTGAAGCCATTAAAATAACCGATAAAATGGGTAGCATAGTTTACTCAAATAAGGGTATCAGCAAAAATGCCGGCAGTAAAATAACCATCCCCATATCGCAATTAAAAAGTGATGTTTATACGTTGAGCATTTTTAATGGCATAGAATGGAAGGCTTATAAAATTATGGTAAAGCATTAAAAAATGTTCCATCTTTAGTTACGAAAGTGGCTGGTTCAGTAACATGAACCAGCCATTATTTTTTGCAATGCGACCTTTTAATCTTTTAAGTTGCACAAAATGTAAATGCTGCATCCCCTACAAATTTATTATGCAATATTGCCAGCAAAAAAGCATTGGCTGGCTACCCTGGAGCTGGGGTGTCGGCAATGGCGATTGCCCTTTAATGGACATGACCAAAACAGAAAAATTTGAATCGTTGTTTGACTGGGGATTGGAAGTGGCGGTGACGGATAAGTACAGTATAAAAAATACGGCGGTGAGGCCGGGAATATATTAAAATTGTTTGGTGATGATTCTTAGGATACAACTTAGTATAAGCTAATTTTACGAAATTTATGCTTTAGATTTATAGATAATTGAAGTATATCTTTTGTTTCCCCCGGGGTATTCTTCTTTTACTTTATTATTCCACGCTCCTTTTTTTTAAAAGCTATAATAGTATTGATATGAATCGCTTAAAATTTATTCAGACTGCGTCTGCTTTCGCAATCTTGTTAGCAAACGGCAAATGGTTGTATGCCAATGATATTAAAATAGAAGAATGGAAAAAGCGAAAAGTGAAGCTTCGTTTTGTTGTTGCATCGGATGGGCATTATGGGCAACCCAACACGCCTTATGAAATTTATTTTGATACATTGGTAAAGCGCATTAATGAGGAACATAACAATAACCCTTTTAACTTTTGCATGATTAATGGAGATATTATTCATGATGATAAAAAACATTTTACCGGAGCGAAAGCTGCATTGGATAAACTGCAATTGAAATATTATGTGAGCCAGGGCAATCATGATCATGTGGATGCTGCAGAATGGGAATCCGTATGGTCTATACCTCTAAATCACCACTTTGTTATTGGTAAAAATACTTTTCTCATTGCTACTACGAGTAATGAAAACGGAACATATCTATGTCCTGATATAGAGTGGTTAACTGCCCAGTTAAAGGCTCATGAACAGCAGAAAAATATATTTATTTTCCTGCATATCAATCCCGGAAAACTTACAGCCCATGCAGTGAATTGTGAGCCGCTTTTTGAATTGCTTGCAAAGCAAAAAAATGTACGAGCTATATTTAATGGTCACGACCATGATGAAGAAGGAGTTAAAACAAAGAACAATATTCCCTTTATTTTTAGTGCACATTTTGGTGGTAACTGGGGTACAGCTTACCGTGGGTTTAGAGTAGTGGAAATATTAAAGGATAATTCCATTGCTACCTACATGATGAATCCTGTTGAAGCACTTGATGCTGTTGTCATTTGATTGCTGCGATAAATCGTTCCGGCTGATGTGTGTTTTTTGTAATAGTCAATTGAAACCGGTATAATATTAAATGGATGTTGCAAAACTCATTTTTAAAACTAATAAAATAACATGCATTCTTTTTTATACAGAATAACTATAGGCTTTATAACCTTGTTCTTGTTGGCATCTTCTCCTGTTGGCGCAAAGGAATATTTTGTGGGTTTAAATGGAACTGATCTTCAACCGGGGAGTAGGGAGTTGCCATTTATTACTATAACCAAAGCATCGGAAAGCGCCATGCCTGGCGATACGGTTACCATTTTGGGTGGTGTGTATATGCTTACCCAACAGTTTCGTGCTGTTCGGTCAGGCTCTGCAGGCCATTGGATTTTATACCGGGCATACCCCGGCCATACGGTAATATTTGATGGAAGTTTGATTAAAAAAGTTTTTTATAAAAACGATTCGATCAATTTTAGCAGGGTTACTGAAGGGGTTTTTCAAATTGAAAAAGTAAGCTACCTGCGTTTTGAAAATATTGAAGTTCATAATTCCGATGCTGCCGGATTTATTGTCAGGGGCCCACTCTGCAAAAAGATTGAGCTGGTGGGATGCAAATCAAATGGTTCTCACAACTCTGGAATTGGTTTGTGGTATTGTGATTCTGTGCTGGTAACCAAATGCGAAATAACAGGAGCCAACAATAATGGGGACAGGTACTACGAGCCTGGACAAAAAAAGCGAAGCGAAGCGCCGCATGAAGCGCTGTCCATTTGCGGGGCCCGATTCTTTGAAGTTAGCTATAATAAAGTACACGATTGTTTTAAAGAAGGAATTGATTGTAAAGAAGTAAGCAGGCATGGCATTATACATCATAACAATGTACACGATTTACCCCGCCAGGCCTACTATGCGGATGCATGGTTTGGACTGCTGGAGGATGTTGAATTTTACTCAAACACTGCCAGTAATTGCATGTGGGGTTTTGCCATTAGTGTAGAAGGTAAAGGATCGGATTTGCGCAATGTACGGTTTCATCATAACCTGGTGTACAATATGAAAGGCGCAGGGGTACTGTTCGGGTTGTGGGGCGATAATTTGTTGCGGTCGGATATACATATTTACAACAATACTTTTTATCGTTGTGGTTCGCCCAATGTGTTTAGTGGCGGCGTTGGAAGTATTGATATTTTATCTAAAAACTTTCGGGATGTTTTTATTTACCGCAACATTTGCGACAAAGGATGGGACTATGAAATGGGTTTTACTTTCCATCCGAAAGAAGTAAAAAAAGAACTGGAAGACAGAAACTTTGTAGCCGTAGAAAATCTCTTTGAAGGAAGTAAAAACCGCCCGAGCAGGAAAGGTCAGTTCAACGCAATGGTATATGAATACCTGCCGCCAAATAATCAATACGGCGCCCCATTGTATAGGGACGAACTTAAATTTGATTTTGTACCAGAACAACTGCCGAAAGTAATATCTTCCGGAGTAAAATTTAAGTACGAACCCTCGCCATGGTTTGGGGCATTTAAACCGCTTTAGATTGAACTAATATAATAGCCTTATAAAAAATTTGAAACTCAATTGTTGGTGCTTTTTCATTCGGGTTTCTTGCAGAACGTTTATTTTCGAAGTTTAAATCAAACAAATCATTGTGAAAAGTAGCTCATTTTTTTTGTTGTTTGTATTAGCGCTCAAAGCTTCAGCACAAACCTACCCTTTGCCCACAACTCCTGACACCGCAAATACCGGAAGGTATATTCAAAGAACCATGCATTTACTGGCTACAAGCACGCCACAGCACAGAAATACAGTAAAGGTATTGGTATACGGATAAACAATTAGCGTGCAGGATTGGTGGCTCGAGGTTAAGCGGGATTTAACCGCACGTTTTCCTAATGCAAATCTCATTATGGTAAATAAATCGATTGGCGGTTTTTCTTCGGCTTTGTTAGTGCAAACTACAGAAATGGATGTCAGTTCTTTTTATCCCGATTTAGTATTGTTTCATGTATATGATGTTTATAAATTAAAGCAACTCGCCACTTCCGGTCCAGTAAGCGTTCAATCTGATTCAAACGGACAACGCTGGTTAATTGTTGGGACTGACTCAGGTTTTGAGG
>JBBSJI010000106.1:0-9064 GCA_038257425.1 Chitinophagales bacterium | reverse complement strand
TTCAACTCAAACAACTTCGGCCACCTCTTACCGGTAACCACTATTTTCTTTGTTGCAGAATCATATGCGATTCCATTAAGTACATCAGTTCTGCCCGGAATAATTTTATCTGCAAAATATTGCTCCTTTAATCCGCCCAGGTTCATCTTTCCAACCACGAAACCACTGCCTGGGTCAATCTTGATGATCATATCAGTTTGGTAGATATTTGCAAATACAAATCCATCTATAAATTCCAGCTCATTTAACTGGTAAACTTGTGTTCCATTCTCTGTTACGCTTATGGTACTCTTTAACCTGAAATCGTCTGGATTTACAAAGTATAATTTTGCTGTACCATCACTGATGATAAGATCAGTTCCGTTATTGGTAATTCCCCAGCCATCATAAGGCCATGTAAAAGTTTTTATGGGCTTAGCAATATTATTTACATCATACACATACACAATATTGCTTTCCCAGGTAAGCTGGTAAATTTTGTTTTTGAAAATGGTTATGCCTTCGCCGAAGATGGAATCTGTACCCATCATGTGTTTCTTTTCAACCCTCCCGGTTTTATGATCTGTAATTCTTAAAGAAGAAGTTTCAAAATCACCGGTGCCTTCGTATAATTTACCCTTATAAAATTCAAGGCCCTGGGTATAGGCACTGGTATCATGTGGATATTCAGCTACAATGGTATAGGCAATTACAGGAATAGGTTTTGTTTTTACACTAACATCAATAACTTCTTTTTCGTCATTACCATTGCAGGCAGCTAAAACAAGCAACGCCAGGATCGTCGAATATTTTCTCATCTTCATTTTTTAAAAATATGAACAAAAATAGGAAACTGTTTTTTAGCAGTAAACTTTACCTGCAGAAAGAATGCAAATATTTAGTTAAGCATTACGTTTGGTCTCGCTTTTACGGTAATTGATATTCCTTTCTTTTAAATAATTCAATATAAAATTAAAGCAGCCTTCATCCTTTCCCACCAGTTCCGGTGGAAAAATACCCTTCTCTCTAAATTTTTTCTCAATCAGCATATTTAATGCAGCAGTGCAGGTATATCCTGTGGTGCGGCTCATAGAGGAGGTTTGTGTGGCAGCATCATACTCATCATACAGATCGTAACAGATCGTTTTTTCTGCATCACTTATCTTTATCTGCATCAGCGTAAATTCTTCTTCTGTTTCTCCCAGCTTCCACTGATCAAATAATAGTGAGGAGGTAAACTCCATGGGAGAAATTTGCTGACCTTTAAAATTGACTGGGGTTGTACTTAAAAAGCCTGCTTTTATCAATCCTTTCATAAGGTCAATATGCCCGGGATAGCGTAATGTCTTTTCTTTCATATTGGGAATATGCCCCATGGTAAATAAAATAGAACGCAGCCCATCGGTATTAAAAGATTCAAGCGTACCCACACGTTCAAAGTCAATTAACTCAGCATCGCTGAGCGCAGGCTTGGTTACAATATGGCTGTTCTCCACATACCTTGCCGGCCTGGTATATTCTTCCAGCACATCAATGGGAGAGAAGGGGGCTTTGTACTCAAAAGGATAAGTTCTTTTTTTAGGCAAGCCACCCACCATACATTCAAAATCGGTTATCTGCATCCGCTCATTGTGATAACCTAAGATCAGGTTACTCATGCCGGGTGCCACGCCGCAATCAACAATAGCAGTAACATGATTTTCTTTGGCAAGGTCATCAAGTTCCAGGGCATTCTCCGGGAAGAAAGAAATGTCCACCACATTTTTTTTTGCATTGATGATTGCTTCCAGTGTGAGAAAGCCCATAAAGCCCGGCACTGCCGAGATCACAAAATCAAAACCTTTAAGCATGGTCTCATAATTGGGATAATCACTAAGATCTGTTTTTATTGTTTTTATTAAGTTATTTTTTTGTGTAAGTAGCTCCAGCGCATGGCCGCTTACATCAAAAGAAGTTACCTGGTATTTTGTAGACAGATCAATGGCCATAGCACGACCAACCATGCCGGCACCTAATATTGCTATTTGCATAAGATGAAGTTTAACCCCAAACCCCTAAAGGGGCTTTAGTCCTTTAGTATCCAGGTTTTTTTAAGTAATTAAGATTTTGCTCTTGATATGAGTAAAGAGTGTGTGCTTCAGCAGACTCTTTAAAGCCCCTTCAGGGGTTTGGGGCATGTCCCGACGTTCCATTCATCATAATGGAGATATAGGCAGAGAGCCTGTAGAAATGTGCGTATGTAGTTTTTACAACCAAAATTTAATTGTAAAGTTACCAGCCTGACAAAGACTGGTAACTTTTTTATTTTTTATTTTTTACTTTTTACTTTGTTTCCTGCTCACAAACTTCATTTCTGCGATCAGGTTCTTTGCTTCTGCATATTTATCAACCACAAACATTACATAGCGTATATCAACCATAATATTGCGGCAGATAGATGGATCGTAATTAATATCACTCATCGTTCCTTCCCAAACACGGTCAAAGTTCAATCCTATCAAATTGCCATAAGCATCCAGTGCCGGGCTGCCCGAATTACCGCCTGTTGTATGGTTGGCTGCAATAAAGCAAACCGGCTGGCGGCCATTTACGCCCCACCTGCCAAAATCTTTTTTATTATACAGGTCTATCATTTTTTTAGGCAGGTCAAATTCATAATCGCCCGGAACATATTTTTCCATTACGCCATCCATGTAGCTGTGATGATCAAACTTAACCCCATCCCTCGGCTGGTAGCCTTTTACATTGCCATAGGTAACACGCAGCGTGCTATTGGCATCAGGATAGAATGTTTTCTTGGTAAATACATCCATCTGTGCCTGCATGTAAGTGCGCTGTAACTGGTTTATGTTTGCCTGCATTGAATTTAAATTAGGCGATACATTGGTTGTATATGTTTTTAAAATATCATTTTGCAACTGTGCAGCTACATCAGCTTTGATAGCGTTCACCGTTTCAGCAGGCGATTTCTCCAATAGTTTTTTTATTTTATCAAAAGAAGTAAAAGCAGTTTCAGTATAAACCGAATTGCTGAGTGTTGTATATGAATTTCCTTTTTCTGCTAGCACGGTTTTAAAAGCCGGTGAAATATATTCAGCCTTCTGATCAGTTACATACATCTCCATTAATGCTTCAAATAAATGCTGGTCAACTTCAGCATTATATTCTTTAAATGTTTCTTCCAGCTTTGCCAATACTTCTGTCTTACGTTTATTATAACTTGCTTCATCTTTACTGTAAGCAGTAACCAGCGAGTTCATATCGGCAGCAATACCCCATAGTTCTACCCTGGGTATTATCTCATTATAATAATCACGGGCATAGCCATAGGGTTCAAATTCCGTATAGGCCTGTTTAAGTCTTTTTAAAAGATCAGCGTAAGCCAGGTTATATTCCGGGCGACTTAAAACTATTTTTTCAAAACTACTTTCAAGTTCCAGTCTTTTGGCTACCGCATTGGTTTTGGTTAATCCTAAAATTTCGCCCTGCCATTTTTTCCAGGCATTGGAGATGCTGGCATATTTAGCAGCATACTGAATTTTTATGCCTTCATCCTTACGCATATAGGCATCAATAACACCCAGCGCTTTTGTGCGTATGGCGATCTTTGCAGGATCACTCACTCTTACAACCTGCTCAATCGCACTGCTGTGCAGGTATTCCTGTGTACGGCCCGGAAAACCAAATACCATGGTGAAGTCTCCTTCTTTAACACCATCTAAAGAAATATTTAAAGAGCGCTTTGGTTTGTAAGGAACATTATCCGGTGAATAAGCTGCAGGCTTGTTATTCTTGTCTGCATAAATTCGGAACATAGAAAAATCGCCGGTATGGCGTGGCCACATCCAGTTATCGGTATCTTTTCCAAAATTACCGATGGAAGAAGGCGGCGCACCCACCAGGCGGATATCCCTGTATGTTTCTGTTACGAATAAAAAATATTTATTGGCTTCAAAAAAAGGACGGATCAATACATCCTGGTAAGTTTCTTTTTTTGCTGATGTTCTTAAGGCGGCAAGATTTTTATCAATAGCACTTTGTCTTTCCTTTTCAGTCATGTTATTAGTTACACCGCTTAATACGGTGGTAGTAACATCATCAATACGGATAATGAAAGTGGCAAACAGCCCGGGGTTCTGTAATTCCTGCCCGTGATTATAGGCCCAAAAACCATCCCGTATATAATTATTCTGTACCGATGAATGGTTTTGTATGGCATCAAAGCCACAATGGTGATTTGTTAACAGCAATCCTTTATCAGAGATAACTTCAGCAGTACAAAAACCACCAAAGCTTACAATAGCATCTTTTAAACTTCCTTTACTGATACTGTAAATATCGCTGGCATTTATTTTCATGCCCAGCCGCTTCATTTCTTTTTCGTTGAGGGTTTGCAGCAGTTGCGGCAGCCACATGCCTTCTTCGGCAAAGCCTTTAAAGAAAAGGGAAACACTGATAATTAATAAGAGAAGATATTTTTTCATATGCAAATTTTAATAGAGCAAATTTAGGCAATAAATAACTCTTTAACTATTGAATAACGAACCAGGGCATTTACAGTTTATTTTTAACCGTTTCTTAGCAGCATTGCCATTATATTTGCCTTTAATGCAATAGCTAGATCTATGAAAAAAATAATACTAAGTACCCTTATCCTTTTTGCTGTAAAAACCTTGCCTGCCCAGAGCGTAAAAGGATTATTTGATAAAGTTAGTAACGCTGTAAAAACTCCTGCCTCAAGTAATATTAATCTTAGCAATGAAGAGATCATCAGTGGATTGAAAGATGCTTTACGTGTTGGCACCGACAGCAGCAGCAAGCGCCTGAGTAAAATGGATGGATTTTTTAAAGATGCTGCCATAAAGATATTAATGCCTGAAGAAGCTAAGAAGGTTGAAAAAACCCTCCGTAATTTTGGAATGGGCAGCGTGGTAGATAAAGCAGTATTATCAATGAACCGTGCAGCCGAAGATGCGGCCAGCGGTATTGGTACTATTTTCTGGGATGCCATCAGGGGCATGAGCATAAAAGATGGACTGCAGATATTACGTGGCGGCGATTTTGCTGCAACAGATTTTTTAAAGTCCATGACCACAAAAGAACTCACCGAAAAATTCCGCCCGGTTATTGAAGCTTCACTGGTTAAGGTAGATGCTACCCGTTATTGGAAAGACCTTTTCTTAACTTATAATAAATTTTCAAGTAACCAGGTAAACACAGATCTTACAGCCTATGTAACAGAAAGAGCGCTTGCAGGACTGTTCTATAATATAGGACTCGAGGAACAGAAGATACGCAAGGACCCGGCTGCACAGGTTACCGATATACTTAAGAAGGTATTTGGTAAAAAAATATAATAATTTTCCTTTTCTATAAACGGTATTGCAATAAAATGGCTTAGCTGTATATTCACAGCCCAAAACCATTTTGCAATGAAATCTATCTTAGTAACCATCCAGTTTTTGTTTGTAACAGTTATATTATCTGCACAGGATAATGCAGCTTATTTTTTATCGAACCCCAGCCTTACACCCGACGGACAAACTGTTATCTTCAGTTTTGAAGGTGACCTGTGGAAAGCCAGCGTAAATAACGGCACTGCGGTAAGATTAACTGCCATGCAGGGGTATGAAACTTCACCAAGGGTTTCACCAGATGGAAGATGGTTGGCTTTTACGGGGAGACAATATGGTAACCCCGATGTATTTGTTATGCCCATAAATGGAGGCGATGTAAAGCAAATCTCCCATCACAGCAGTGCCGATGAGGTTAGCAGCTGGAGCTGGGATTCAAAAAATATTTATTTCAATAGTGGCCGTATGGGCCAGGTTGCGGGTTATAAAGTAAGTGCTGATGGCGGTACCGCACAAAGGGTATTTGGTAATTATTTTTTCCAGTTCGATCATAATTTAACTGAGCACCCTACCTCGGGTGAGATATTTTTTAATGATACCTGGGAGAGTTTAAACCAGGTGCATCGTAAAAGATACAAGGGAGCATTCAATCCCGATATACAATCCTATAATCCAAAAACGAAACAGCATAAAAAATATACTGATTGGGAGGGAAAAGATTTTGCAGCTACTATCGACAGGAATGGTAACATCTATTTCATTTCAGATGAAGCCAATGGCGAGTACAATTTGTATACCTGGAATAAGGCCCGCCTGCCGGACGGGCAGGGTAGCAAAAAAGAATTGACCCGTTTCCCGTCTTCTATAAAAACACCGCAGGTAAATGCCAATGGCGGAAAAGTTGTTTTTGAAAGAGATTACCAGCTCTGGATATATGATGTGAAAACTGATGCAGCAAGCAAATTGAATATTGCCATCATCCGAAACAATACTTTACCTAAAGAAAAAGATTTTGATGTAAAAGGAAAGATATCGGCTTACGATATTTCTCCTGATGGAAAGAAAATGGCCTTTGTATCCAGGGGCGAATTATTTGTAAGTGATGTAGAAGGTAAATTTATCCGGCAGCTGAACCGCCGGTCAGCAGAAAGGGTTAACGAGGTTAAATGGATGAGCGATAACAGGAACTTATTAATTAACCAGACACTTGACGGTTATACAAATCTATATACGATCAGTGCTGATGGCAATGGCACACTTAAACAGATTACTTCCACGCCAAAGAACAGCCGTGCTATCGTGTTGAATAAAAAAAGAACACAGGCTGTTTATTTAGCCGGCAGGGATGAAGTAAAACTGCTTGACCTGAAGACCCTGCAAAGCCGGACCATTGTAAAAGATGAGATATGGGGTTTCCAGAACAGCGATCCGGGTTTTTCACCAAATGGAGAATACGTTTACTTTACAGCTTACCGCAATTTTGAACAGGATATCCTTGTACATAATATCAAGGAGAATAAAACCATAAACCTTACCAATACAGCCGTAACAGAAGCAGGGCCGCTATGGTCACCCGATGGTAAATACATTTTCTTCACTTCGCAAAGGCTTAAGCCATCTTATCCATTTGGTATGCAGAATGCAAGGGTTTACCGGGTGCCATTAGAAAATATAGATGAGCCATATCGCCTTGATAAATTCAACGATCTTTTTAAGGAGGAGAAAAAGGATACTGTAAAAAAAGACAGTGCTAAAAAAGTTGCTCCAATAGATACACTTAAATCAATTGCCATTGATCTGGATCTCATCAGTGAAAGATTTGAGTTGATCAGCCCTGCATTGGGTGCACAGTTCCTGCAATCGGTTTACCAGAAAGGAGATAAAACAACCGTGCTGTACAGCAGTAACCATGGCGAGGCAAAGAATGCTTTATGGAAAACCATTATAGAGCCATTTGAACAGAACAAAACAGAAAAGATCGCAGGCACTGATAACAGCCAGGGATTTGATATTGTAGAAGTAAGTGATAAAATGTATGTGCTTTTTGCAGGCAATATCAATAAACTCAACCTGGAAGGAAATAAAGTTGAGCCGATCAATATCAGCTATACTTTCCGCAGGAACCTGTCAGAAGAATTTGACCAGATGTTTTACGAAACCTGGGCACAGGTAGAGGAGAATTTTTACGATGAGAATTTTCACGGATTAAACTGGAAGAAGACCAAAGATCATTATAAGCAGTTCTTACCGTACCTCAATACCAGGGCTGATATCAGGGTAATGCTGAATGATATGCTGGGGGAACTCAATTCTTCTCACCAGGGTTTTGGTACAGCGGGTGATGATGAAACCATTGTATTGCAAAACCAAACCATGGAAACAGGGATCATGTTTGAAGATGATAATCCTTATACCGTAAAATATATTGTAAGAAGATCTGCAGCTGATAAAAAAGCTGTTGATATTAAACCCGGAGATATACTGGTGAAAGTGAATGATGAAGATGTTGATAAGACCCGTGACAGGAATTATTATTTCACTGTGCCCACAAGAGATAAAGAGTTAAGATTGACCTTTAACAGGAATGGCCGGATGGTAAATGTAAAAGTACATCCACAGGCTAATATGTTCAATAACCTCTATGATGCATGGATAGACAATAACCAGAAACTTGTTAATGAAAAGAGCAAAGGCAGGATAGCATACGGATATATGAAAAATATGGGGCAGGGAGAACTTGACCAGTTCATTATTGATATGACGCAGGAGCTGAATAATAAAGATGCACTGATCTTTGACCTGAGGTATAACACAGGCGGTAATGTGCATGATGAAGTGTTGAAATTTTTGCAGCAGCGTTCTTATCTTAACTGGAAGTACAGGGAAGGTAGTCTTACCAGGCAATCAAACTTTTCACCAAGCGATAAACCTATTGTTCTTTTAATAAATGAGCAATCACTTAGTGATGCAGAAATGACAGCAGCCGGATTTAAAGCACTGAAGCTGGGTACCATCATCGGTAACGAAACTTACCGCTGGATAATTTTTACAAGTGGTGTTGCATTGGTTGATGGCTCAACTGTTCGTATGCCGGGCTGGGGTACTTATACACTTGATGGTAAAGACCTGGAAATGTCGGGCGTGCAGCCCGATATTAAACTGATCAATACATTTCAAGATAAGTTAAACGGGAGAGATCCACAGTTAGACAGGGCCGTTGAGGAGATACTGAAGCAGTTGAAAAAATAAAAACTGGTCTTGAGCTTGCAGTTATCCAGTACAAAACTGCATTACTTTATTTCGGTAACGGAAATTATGAAGATTCCATTGACCAGTTGCAGAAGATCATAAACGGCCCGGTTGATATGCGTATCGACCTGCAATGCTACGCCCGCCTGCTTCACCTGATGGCGCATTTTGAGTTAGGTAATGATGGAATTATTGAATCGCTGATAAAATCTGTATTCCGTTTTATGTCACGTATGGAAAACCTTACCGTGGTAGAAGAAGAGATGTTTAAATTTTTGCGGAACAATGTGTATGAGTCTGCAGCCAAATTAAAACCCGGCTTAAAAAAATTATTGGAAAATATAAAACAGTTTGAAAAGAACAGGTATGAAACAAGGGTCTTCTCTTACCTGGATATCATAAGTTGGGTAGAGAGTAAAGTGTACGATAAGCCGATGAGTGCAGTGGTGTATGAAAAATACATACGGAGCAGGCATCGCTAA
>JBBSJI010000105.1:0-9369 GCA_038257425.1 Chitinophagales bacterium | reverse complement strand
GCTGGCGGGTTCTATTTCTCCAGCCCATGAGCCAAAGGAATATTGGCGTTATCTGTTTATGTACACGCCTTTAAGATTACTGATGCCCGGTGCATTTAAACCATCCAATAATGAGATCATTTATTTTAAAAAAGACCTGTATGGCATTGATGTCGGCTACGCAGCATTACAGCTACCGGTAACTTTTATTCATGGCGATGCCGATAAATTTGTAACGGTAAAAAATGTAGATTATGGCAAAGCAAAACTGGCACATAATGCGGGTGTAAAAGTCATTATCATTCCCGGTGCCGGGCATTTTATTCCCTGGGAGCATTATGATATTATTAAAGCGCATTTGCTAAGCCTGTCATTGCCCGTTACAAAATGAGCCATTTCAACAACCTGCTTCTATAGGAAATGTTACCCTCATTTAGCAGCAAACCCCCGGTTAGGAATTAATAGAAACAACTCCTTTATTTAGCCGGCCCCTGCTGCTTATATTTCTTAAACTAACTCCCTTTCTTTTAAGTTCTGTATTAAAACTGATATAGAAGAGATATCTATAATTATGTAGAAAATGTTTACCTTCAATTTAACAAAATGTTTTAATTTTCACTTTGTTCCCTAAACCCTGCTACTGAATATGAAAAAATTCCTTCTGGTTGATGATCATGTTGTTGTGCGTTCCGGCATTAAAATTCTCTTATCAGAAATATACAGCCCGGCTGAAATTTATGAAGCCATGAATGGAGATACTGCTGTTGAAAAACTTAAGGAGCATGGGTATGACCTCATCATGATGGATATACAGATGCCTAATACAGATACGCTGGGATTAATGCAATACATTCATATAACTTATCCCGATGCCAAAGTATTAATGTTTTCCATGAGTGCAGAAAGCATTTATGCCAAACGTTTTATGAAAGCAGGTGCATACGGCTTTATTTCAAAAGAAGCACCGCTTGAAGAGATTACCCGAGCAATTAATATTATTTTAAGCGGAAGAAAATATATAAGTGAAACACTTGCAGAAAATCTTGCCGAAGATTCTTTTTCCGGAAAATCAGGTAACCCTTTTAATCAACTTTCTCCCCGTGAATTTGAAATTGTTGCTTTATTACTTGATGGTAAAACGGTTACAGATATTTCACACTCTTTAAATATTCAAACATCAACAGTTGGTACACATAAGGCCCGCCTGTTTGAAAAATTAGGGGTTGATAATATTCTTAAGCTAAAAGAACTGGCTACTACTTACAACCTGTAAATATCTAATCACTGGGTTCGCCGATTTTTTTAAACAGGGCAACATCATTGATACAAATCTCTTTTCTGGTAATACTGATCAGGTTTTGTTTTTCAAACTGGTTTAAAGTGGTGGTTACAGTTTGGCGGGAGGAACCTATCAATTTAGCCAGGTCTTCATGTGTTAAAAACTTTTCAATAACAGCCCTGTTATTAATAATGCTGTTATTATCTACAGCCACTTGTAACAGCAATTGCACCAACCTGCTTTTTACATCTTTATTAAGAATATTTAAAAGCCTGTTCTCTACTTTACGTAATTTATTGCCTAGATGAAAGCTGAATGCAATGGCCATATCCGGCTTATGTTGCAATAACCTTAAAAAATCTTCCATAGTGAAGGCACATAAACTGACATTACTTTTATATGCCTGTGCAAATTCATCCTGGTCATTATTTTTTTCTAAAGTAAGCTGGCCAAAAACTTCTCCCTTCTGTATGATCTCTTTTATCACTTCATTACCCTGCTCATCAATATAACCCAGTTTTATAAATCCATCTTTGGCAAAATAAAGTTTGTTCCTGTTTTGATGGGGGAAATAAATGTATTCACCGCTTGAAGCTTCAACATAATTATGTACCAGGTCAAGGGTTTCATATTCTTCGTCTGTGATATGTTTAAAAATATCAAATCCTCTTAGGAGAAGTAAAGTTGAGTCGCATGAATGACTATCAGGCACTTTTTATTTTTTATCAAATATAAGCGAAGCGGAATTCATACAGTACCTCAATCCTGTTGGCTTTGGGCCATCATCAAATACATGGCCTAAGTGGGCACCGCAGCGGCTGCAGTTCACTTCAGTACGTACCATACCATAACTGTTATCAGTCAATTCCTCTACATTAACTTTTTTTATGGGCTGCCAAAAGCTTGGCCAGCCGGTACCACTCTCAAATTTGGTAGCAGAGGTAAACAATTCCTGGTTACAGCATACACATTTATAAACCCCTTTTTGATGGTTATCCCAATATTTGCCGCTATAAGCCCTTTCGGTTCCTTTTTTACGGGTAACCTGGTATTGCCCGGCTGTTAATAGTTTGCGCCATTCTGTATCAGTTTTGGTAACCGAATATTTTGATGACTGGCCCCATGTATTTAGAGATGTAATTAAAATAATAAGGCTTAAAATGTATTTCATTAGTGTGAATTTATATTAATTACGCAATTACAACTTTTAAAGATTTAATGAACCTTATGCTTTAACAAAAATGAGGAATTTAAGTTTAAATACTAATTTTACAGTATAATTTTAACATCATGAGTGTGCTTAGTCAAATAGCTGAATACTTATACCTGAAGAAGAAAGACCCCAACAGGCCTCATTCCTCTTTTGTAAAATATATGCATGGTATAAACAGGTTATCCATTTTGTTGTTCCTGCTGGCCATGATCATACTGGCCATAAAATTATTGAGGTGAGGTAGTTAAATAACTGTAAATGCTTGCTGCTGCATTGGCCGATGCATGGCCTCCTTTACTTAACAGTGTTTTCAATGCTGCATAATCTGCCGATACCTCCTGTTGCTTTTCTTTATTTGTTAACAGTAAGTTCAATTCATATTTCAGGTTCTCAACAGTCAGTTCATCCTGTATCAATTCTTTCACTACTTCTTTATCCATGATGAGATTTACCAGGCCAATGAATTTTATTTTAATGAGGCGTTTGGCTATCTGGTAGCTGAAAGCACTTCCTTTATAGCAGATCACTTGCGGCACAGCAAATAAAGCTGTTTCTAAAGTTGCGGTACCACTGGTTACCAGGGCTGCAGTTGATTGTACCAACAGGTCGTAGGTTTTATTAACTACTGATGAAACATTTTTGTAAGGAGCCAATAGGGCTGCATAAAAATTTTCATCAAGTCCTGGTGCCTTGGCCACCACAAATTGATAATTGGGAAAATGCTTTGCAACTTCCAGCATGATGGGCAATTTTTTCAGTATCTCCTGCTGGCGGCTGCCTGGGAGAAGGGCAATGATGTTTGTTGTTTGTTGTTTGTTGTTTGTTGTTTGTTGTTCATTCGGGCCAACAGCCAACGAAAAACGATCAACTACTTCCACCAGCGGGTGGCCTACATATTCTACTTCGTAATTCCATTTTTTATAAAAATCTTTTTCAAATGGCAGGATGACGAGCATTTTATCTACACATTTTTTTATCAACTTAACGCGGTTCTCTTTCCATGCCCAAACCTGTGGAGAGATATAATAGATGATGATAAATCCCTGCTTTTTTGCCCATTCAGCAATGCGTAAATTAAAGCCCGGGTAATCTATCAATATAATGGCTGTAGGCTGAAATTGCAGGATATCTGCTTTACAAACTTTTATGTTCTTTAAAATGGTACCCAAGTTTTTGATCACTTCCAGGAAACCCATAAAGGCAAGTTCTTTATAATGCTTTACCAGTGTGGCACCGGCAGCTTCCATCTTATCGCCGCCCCAGCAGCGTATTTCTGCTGCAGCATCTTTCTTTTTTAATTCTTTGATAAGGTTACTGCCGTGCAGGTCGCCACTTGCTTCACCGGCAATGATATAATAACGCATGCTGCAAGTTAAAAATTAAAGATGAAGATTGCCTGCCTGTAAAAATTTTACGAAAACGTTTTAATGCTCAGCACAATGAGTCCATATATAAAAGTAAGTACAAAGATTCCTTTTGCTGTATGGTCTCTATGGGTGTTGATATAGATTGTAAACAACACAGCATTTATCATAAGTGCCAGACTTAATGCTACGCTGAAAGTGCGGTGGCCCTGCTCACGCCACATATATTCAAACGTATTGGCGAAAGTAAATGACTGGAATTTTGTCATTTTAAAAATAATGATGCCCAACAGAGGCCCCAGGAAACCCATGATGGCGCCAAATAGAAAATTGTCTTTTTTAAATATCATTTGAATAATTTCTTCTTATCTAATAAATTTTTCAATTTGTAATTTGTAAGGTCAAACTGCACCGGTACCACGCTTACATAATTGTTTTGTAAAGCCCATACATCGGTATCTTCATCGGTATCAAAATTGATAAACTCGCCCGTTAACCAGTAATATTTTTTTCCGTGTGGGTCAATGCGTTCATCAAATTCTTCCTTGTACTTTGCATAAGCCTGTTTGCAAACCTTAATTCCTTTTATTTCTTTTTTAAGTATTGAAGGGATGTTCACATTCAATAAAAGATGTTTATCCAGCTTATTTGCCAAAACAGTTTTAATGATCTTGTTGGCATAAAACTGTGCTGCACTAAAGTCGGCATCAAAGCGGTAATCCAGTAAAGAAAAACCAATGCTTGGAATGCTTTCAATAGAAGCTTCCATAGCAGCACTCATGGTGCCGCTGTAAATTACGTTGATAGAATGATTGGCCCCATGGTTAATGCCGCTGATGCAGAGATCGGGTTTGCGGTGCAGTATCTTATCTACAGCCAGTTTAACACAGTCAACAGGGGTACCGGATGTTTGCCATGCTTCCACATCACCAAAAATATCTACTTTATCCATGCGCAACGGATCGCCGATAGTGATGGCATGTCCCATACCGCTTTGTGCTTTATCCGGCGCTACTACAACAACTTTGCCTAATGATTTTGCTGCTTCTATCAGGTTTTTTATGCCTGGTGCAGTAATGCCGTCATCATTGGTAATAAGGATAATGGGTTGCTCTTTTTTCTTAGCCATATACGATCAGGTCTCTTTTTTAAAATTGAAGAAATAGTTGCCTCGCAATACCTGGTTGGCGGAAAGGCCAGGGGATCATTGCCAGTATAATAATTAACGCTATACCATAATATATTAAAGTGCGCTTGTGTTTTTGTGCATCCGTATCGGCCCGTTTAACGCTGCTGCGGCCTACGTGTACCAGCAGCCAGGCAATAATCATCATTAGAGCATGCTCTACTGCAAAAAAACGTTCAGCACCATCCTTCATCACAGCACCCATATCAGCTTTCACTTTATCAAACCACATTCCTGAAAAGTAGAGTATAAGGCCCAGTAGTAATTGTATGTCGCAACTGATCATAAAGAACAGGCCAACCTTATTATCTCCGCTCCTGTAATTTCTTTTTGACATTACAGCACCTAAAGCTGCAAAAACTGCCCATACGCCAAAGAGCAATACTGCCCAGCGAAGTATGCTATGTATTACCAGTGTATAATTCATAATAATTAGTTTGCTGCAAAAATAAGGTCTTGTTGCCACGAATTCCACGAATTTTCATTAATGATCTTTTATTATTCGTGTTGATCAGTGTACTTCGTGGCTTTTTTGATTTTACAAATGGTAGTGGCTTTTGGTATAAACCCCTTAATTTAGTAAACACAAAACTATAACATATGCAAATTGCCAAAATCCTGCTAAGCACTTTATTCCTGTTCAATGCATTGAACGTAAGCTCCCAGAAAAAACCAGATTCTTTAAAAAATATTTCACTCAGCGGGTTAAAATTCCGTGCTGTTGGCCCCGCAATAACATCGGGTCGGATCGCAGATATTGCAGTTAATCCAAACAACTTCAGCGAGTATTATGTAGCAGCAGCAGCAGGCGGTGTTTGGAAAACGACCAATGCCGGTGTAACCTATTCACCCTTGTTTGATGGTGAAGGTTCTTTTTCAATTGGCTGTCTGGCAATTGATCCTTCCAATGCAAATGTGGTATGGGTAGGCAGTGGCGAAAATAATAATCAGCGGGTGGTAGGTTATGGCGATGGTATTTACAGGAGTGAAGATGCAGGTAAAAGCTGGAAGAATATGGGTTTAAAAAATTCAGAACATATTGGCCGCATTGCCATTGACCCCACCAACAGCGACATAGTTTATGTAGCAGCTTATGGTCCGGTTTGGAAATCGGGCGGCGAACGTGGTATTTATAAAACAACAGATGGCGGTAAGAACTGGAAGCAGGTTTTATTTGTGAGTGAGCATACCGGTTTTAATGAAGTGATGCTTGATCCACGCCACCCAAATATAATATATGCTGCAGCACACCAACGCCAACGTAAGGTATTTACTTATATTGGTGGCGGGCCCGAATCGGCAATGTACAAAAGCACAGATGGGGGTGCTACCTGGAATAAAATGATGAGCGGAATTCCTGCCGGAGACCTGGGCCGGATAGGTTTAAATTATTCTCCTGTTGATCCTGATGTATTGTACGCTGTTGTTGAAGCAACAGAAGGCAAGGGAGGGGTTTTTAAAAGTACCGATCGTGGAGCAAGCTGGCAAAAACAGGGTGGCTACACCTCAAGTGGTAACTACTATCAAAAACTATTCTGCGATCCAAAGGATATCAATAAACTGTTTATAATAAATGCCTACATGGTTGTTAGTAAAGATGGCGGTAAAACCTTCAGCAACCTGGGCGAAAAAAGTAAGCATATTGATAACCATGTTATCTGGATCAACCCAAACAATACCCAACATTACCTGGTAGGAAGCGATGGTGGCGTATATGAAAGTTTTGATGGCGGCGAGAACTGGGATTTTAAAACAAACCTACCTGTAACCCAATTCTATAAAGTAGCCACTGATAATGCTTATCCTTTCTATCATATCCACGGTGGTACACAGGATAACTTCAGTATTGGCGGGCCTTCCCGTACCATAAGTGCAAACGGTATCATGAATGCTGACTGGTATTTTACCAGTATTGGCGATGGTTTTGAGACACAGGTAGATCAAACCAACCCCGATATCATATATGCACAGGCCCAGTATGGTGTATTGAGCAGGTACGATAAAAAGAGCGGTGAATTTTTATACATACAGCCACAGGAGGAAGATAGCGAATCAGCCAACCGCTGGAACTGGGATTCGCCTTTATTGATCTCTAAATTTGATAACAAGCGTTTGTATTTTGGATCAAATAAAGTGTATCGTACCGATGACCAGGGCAATACCTGGAAATTGATAAGCGGTGATTTGAGCAGGCAGATAGACAGAAATAAACTGGAGGTGATGGGAAAAGTATGGAGTGTGGATGCGGTTGCCAAAAATGGATCAACAGATATTTATGGTAATACAACAACAATTGCCGAATCGCAGTTTGATGAAAATACAATTTATGTAGGTACAGATGATGGGTTGATACAGATAACCAATGATGGCGGAAGAACATGGACCAAGGTTGATAATATACCGGGAGTTCCTGAAAGAACTTATGTGAACCAGGTCATCACATCGCAGCACAACAGGAATGTTGCTTATGCAACTTTCAATCACCATCGCTATGGCGATTTTCATCCCTATATTTATAAAACAATGGATGGTGGTAAAACCTGGAGTACAATTCATAATAACCTGCCCCAAAGAGGCACTGCATATACCATTGCTGAAGATCATGTAAATCCTAACCTGTTATTTGCAGGCACCGAGTTTGGGGTTTATTTCAGTATAGATGGGGGGCAGGAATGGATACAATTAAAGAACGGCTTGCCAACTATTTCTGTAAAAGATATTGCTATTCAAAAAAGAGAGAATGACCTGGTGTTGGCAACCTTTGGCCGGGGCTTTTATGTGCTGGATGATTATACCCCGTTACGAAATTTTAAGAAAGAAGATCTGACCAATCCTGCAATGATCTATCCTGTTAAAGATGCATTGATGTTCATTGAGTCAATGACATTGGGTGTAAGAGGCAAAGGTTTCCAGGGGGAAAGTTTTTTTACTACACCTAATCCAAAAGTAGGAGCCGTGTTTACTTATTATTTAAAAGATGATATAAAAACAATTAAAGAAAAAAGGCGTGAGCAGGAGAAAGAGAAAATTAAAAAAGGTGAGGCGCCTTATTATCCTTCTATAGATTCTTTAAGACTTGAAGATGAACAGGCAGCGCCGCATTTATTGTTTACTGTAATGGATGAAAGTAATAATGTTGTACGCCGCATAAAAGCTCCTGCTAAAAAAGGAATGAACCGTATCGTTTGGGATTTCAGGTACGCACCTTTTGGCCCCATAGATTTCACCCAGTTTGATGAATCGAATGCATTCAGTTCTCCTGAAGTTGGTTATATGGCTTTGCCTGGCAATTATAAAGTATCACTGAGTAAGTTTGATGATGGCCGGTATAGCGAACTGGTGGCATCAAAGCCATTTAAAGCGGTTGGGCTGAACAATACTACACTACCTGCAACTGATAAAAAAGCACTGGAAGAATTCAGTAAAAAAGTAGGAGAGCTCAGAAGGGTAAGTGCTGCTGCAGATGAATACAGGTCGGAGCAGGTGAATAAGATCAGGTACATAAAGCAGGCGATCCTTGAAACGTCTTCAATGCCGGTTGATATTTCAAAAAGTATTTTAGACCTGGAAAAAAGATTACTGGATGTAAATACAAAACTGAATGGCGATGCTACCTTGGCAAGAAGAGAATTTGAAACAATGCCATCTATAAACAACCGGATTGGCGGAATTGTAAATTCCTTATGGAGTACTACGGCCGCACCAACAACTACTTATATTAATTCATATAATATAGCAGTACGGCAGTTCACACCCGTGTACAACGAGTTAAAAACTATTGGCGAAGCCATAAGAACTATAGAAGACCAGCTTGAAAAAAATAAAGCACCATACACCCCGGGACGGTTACCGGTATGGAATGGTAATTAACCTTGTCATTTCGAACGGAGTGAGAAATCTATTCATGTTTAGACATCCAGATTTTTCTCCGCCAACCGGCGGATCGAAATGACTATACTTTCCTTTCTGTGCCTCCGTGCCTCTGTGGCATGCAAAAAAATAATTTTGTCAAACTAAATTAATTAGTATATTTGTGCTAATCAAATTAGTTGTACTATGTCAATAGCAGGACAAAATCTGAAATACTTACGCAAACTCCGCGGCTGGACCCAAGAAGAATTTGCTACCAAGCTTGGTATCAAACGCTCTTTAATTGGCGCTTACGAAGAAGAGCGTGCTGATCCCCGGTTGGATGTTCTGGAGATACTCGCTGATATCTTTAAGCTTTCATTAGATGAACTGTTGCTTAAAGACCTTAGCAATAATGCCGATAACTATCTTGCCAAGCGCCGTCAGCAAAAAATGATGAGTGCCGACAGGAATGTGATCCATTTTGTTCCGGTAAAAG
>JBBSJI010000104.1:0-9412 GCA_038257425.1 Chitinophagales bacterium | reverse complement strand
TTTTCAAATTCTGCTCCTACCTGCGAAACAAGAACTATAAATTTCACAGATCTTTCGGTTGGTAACACCGGAACAGTAAGTGCCTGGAGTTGGGATTTTGGCGATGGTTCGCCACTTGACATTACTCAAAATCCAACACATATTTACGCTGCTGCCGGTACTTATAATGTTACATTAACTGTTACCACCGCAGCACCATATGGTTGCGTAAGTAATCCGATTGCAAATATTCCGATTACTATTAACGAGAGGCCTGTAGCCGGATTTATAATTCCGGAAGTTTGTTTAAGCGATACCTATGCTCAATTTATTGATACCAGTACAATTGCAGTTGGTGTAATTGATAACTGGAGATGGAACTTTGGTGATCCGGGTAGTGGTCCACTCAATACATCAACCTTACAAAATCCAACTCATAGTTATTCGGCGGTTGGTAATTATAATGTTGAATTAATTGTATGGAGAACCGCTACAGATTGCAGAGATACCATTGTTCAGTTACTTACAGTAAACGGAAGTTTTCCAATTGCCATCTTTAGTGTACAAAACCCAACCACTTTATGCGCCAACGATTCAGTTGCTGTTGTAGAAGGATCAACTGTTTTCCCAGGCGTTATAACCAAGGTTGAGATTTGGTTTGACAATTTAACTTCAGGCCCTCCCAACCCTCCGGATATTTTAGATAATTCTCCTTTTACCGGTAAGGTTTACCGGCACTTATATCCAAACTTCCAATCACCATTAACCAAAACATTCCAGATCAGGTACAGGGCGTATTCGGGTGGTGTTTGCTTAGATGACAGTATCAGAAATATTACTGTAAATGCGGCGCCGCTGGTTCAGTTTAATAATATGCCCGATACCTGTTTACTGGCTTCGCCATTCCAGATAACACAGGCCAGTGAAATTGGCGGTGTGCCGGGCAGTGGGGTATTTAGCGGCCCGGGTGTTTCTTCATCAGGTATTTTTAACCCGATGGCAGCCGGTATAGGGCTACATACTATTCTTTATACCTTCACCTCAACAGCAGGTGGTTGTGTAGATACCATGAGTAATACCATAAGGGTTTTAGATACAGCGAATGCTGCATTTACTTATGTATCGCCAACTTGCGAACAGACACCTACTTCATTCACTGATATTTCTACAGCACCAGCTACAGTTACGCTCAGCAATACCGTGTGGGATTTTGGAGATGGATCTCCTGTAGAAAATCATGCACCGGGTTCTACATTCACTCATACCTTTCCTGCGCCGGGAACGTACAATGTTACCATGTATAATGTTTCGGCTTATGGCTGTAACAGTACGGTCACATCGCAACAGGTAACAGTAGATCCAAATCATACCATCACTTTAACTTCGGGAAGCGATAACCAAACGGTTTGTATCAATAACCCGATAGTAGATATTGTTTATACTTTGGCAGGTGGCGCTAATAATGCTACTGTAACCGGTTTGCCTGCAGGTTTAACGGCAACCGTTACCGGGGGAAATACATTAACCATCAGCGGAACGCCAACTACTACTGTAGGTTCGCCGTTTACTTATACAGTATTAACAACAGGAAACAGTTGTATAATTGCTGATACTACCGGAATTATAACCGTAAATCCTGATCATACCATTGCTTTTGTTTCAGGGGATACCACACAATCTGTTTGTGTTAACTCGCCAATAGACCCGATCGTTTATACATTAGGCGGAGGTGCAAATAATATTACTGTAACCAACTTGCCTCCCGGCATAGTATACAATGTAACAGGTAATACCCTAACTATAAGTGGAACACCAACTACAATAGCTGGCGGTCCTTTGTTTGCATATACAATACAAACAACTGGTAATACCTGTGTTGTTGCAAATACTACAGGAGAGATAAAGGTAAATCCTTACCCTGTTCCAAACTTTACAGTAGATAAGCCAAGTTATTGTATTCCTAATGCTATTGTTATATTCAATAACAGTTCTACAATGCCTGATGGAAGCAGTATGACCTATACATGGGATTTTGATGATGGTTCACCCACAAGTACTGCTGTTAATCCAACGCACTGGTACAGCAGCCAGGGACCATTCGATGTAAAACTGGTTGTTAAAAGTACCGCAGTTCTTAATGGTAATGTTATAGGTTGTGCACATGATACTACTATAGTGTTAAATACCATTCATCCACAACCAAAAGCCGATTTTGTTTTTAATAAACCAAGTGTTTGTATTGGCGATAATGTTACGATAACCGATAATACAGATGGTAAAGATGGTATTGTAAATCAATGGAGATGGAACCTGGGTGATGGTACAACCAGGGTTACCAATCCTGTTAACTATACTTATGGTGATACCATTACTTACAATATAACCATGTTCTCTGTAAACAGTCATGGTTGTAACAGTGATACAGTTACCAAGCCATTTACGGTTTACCCTTATCCTTATGTAAATGCAGGGCCCGACAGGTTTGTACTGGAAGGTGGTTCTATTCAACTTGAGACAATAACTTTTGCAAACGATCCTCAGTATTTGTGGACACCTAATCTTTACCTGACTGATAACCGTATTGCAAGGCCAAGGGTGATGGATCCTAAGACGGATATGACCTACCGCCTTACCGTAACCGGCAGGGGAGGATGTGCATTGAGTGATGATGTATTTGTTAAGCTGCTTAAATTCCCGGTAATTCCAAATACATTCACGCCCAATAACGATGGTATAAATGATACCTGGAGAATAGATTACCTGCATACTTATCCAAACAACAGGGTACAGATATTTACAAGGGCAGGTAACCTGGTATTTGAGTCAAGAGGCTATACAACACCGTGGGATGGAACCATGAAAGGAAAGCCAATGCCGTTTGATACGTATTATTATATTATTGAACCTGGTAATGGCCGTGATCCTATTACAGGTTATGTTACAATCATTAAATAATTTTATTTACAGCGGTGGTCTAATCATCATCGCTGTAAATTATGATAAACAAAATTTAAGAGATACCCGGAACTAAAAATCCTCAAAATATATTCCTCGTACCTCGGAATGACAAGAGAAAAAAGTTGAAAGCATGAAAAGATCTTTTTTAATTACCGCCGCCCTTTGTTTTACAGGTTTTATGGCATTCAGCCAGGCCAAGCCGTATTATACACAGTATATTTTAAACAATTACATCTTAAATCCCGGTATCACCGGTATAGAAAATTATACCGATGTAAAACTGAGTTACCGCAATCAATGGGCGGGTATTTCCGGTGCTCCTGTAACAACTTACCTGAGCATTCATGGTCCTTTAGGTAAAAAAGACCTGCGTACCAATGCTACATCATTCCAGGTGCCTGGCGAAAACCCGGCAGGTCCCAAGGCATGGGATGAATATGCTGTATCTCCTGCACATCATGGTTTAGGATTGCAGGTTATCAATGATAAGGCAGGTTATATCAGCCGCTGGTCGGCTGCTGTTTCCTATGCATATCATAAACCTTTATCGGCACGTACCAGCATAGCCGCAGGACTTAATGCAGGTGTAACCAGCGTAAGCTTAGATCGTTCAAAAATAGAATGGGGTAATCTTGATCCCAATGATCCTGCAATCGGTTATAATAACGGAACAATAAGTAAGATAAAACCAGAGATCGGGGCAGGGCTATGGTTATACTCTGCCCGGTATTTCCTGGGTGTATCTGTGTTGAATATCATTCCCGGCAAAGCAAAATTTGTAACAGATAAAAATTATGGCGAGACCTTTACGCCTAATTATTTTGCAACAGCAGGTTACAGGTTTGCTATGACAGAAGATATCTCTGTACTTCCCTCAGTAATGGTTCAGTATTGGCAGCCACAGTTAACCGGTATACATGCCAATGTTAAAATGCAATACCAGGATTTTATATGGATTGGTGGTAGTTATCGTTTTGCTGATCTGGTAGGAGGATACTCTGGCATGATCGGTCTAAATATTTCAAACACTTTCAACATAAGTTATGCTTACGAGCATGCAACCACCTCACGCCTGCAAACCTATACAAAGGGTACCCATGAAATTGTAATAGGCTTCCTGTTAGGGAATAAATACGGAGATAGCTGTCCAAGAAATATCTGGTAAGCCAGGAGGAATAAGTAATTGGGAATTAAGGTTTGTTAAAAGTCATAAGCAAGCTAAAAAATACAATTACTGTTGAGAAGAATAAATCTTCTTAAGATTTTTATTTAAAGAATCCAGTTTAAGGGATAATGAATCCAATCTCAATTCTTTTGCGGTGATCATCCATTCAGGCTGTAATATCCATTTGCCATTTTCAAAGCTGAGATGATATGTGGTTACTGATGATGAACCTGATCCTTCTTCCTTAATGATGATCTGCCGGGATGCATCGTTTTCTGAAATAGTAACGGCGGGGATAGCATAATTCAATTCTAAGGGTTCAGCTATCAGTTCATTTTTTGTTTCAGTCTCTGTTACTGGGTTTGCTACCGCCTTTGATTTATTATCTGCTACTGGTTTAGCAGATACGGAGCCTGTAACTTTTTGTGTAACTGGTTTGTTGTTGTAAATAACGGGCCTTTCCGTTTCTGCACCGGGAACTACATAGTTGTTGAACGGAAGAAATTGATTATCGGCGGTTACCTGAAGAGATACTCCTTTATTTCCGGCCTGGAACAAAATGGCTGTAGAAAGCATTAACAGTAAAACTAATCCAATAAGTGGTGCTACAATATTAAAACGAACTGGTTGATTAAGGATTTGTTCGTTAGTAAAAAACTGGATGCGTTTTAATAAGTGTTTTTTATTGTTTACAGCGGCTAATTGAAAACTGGGCACCAGCTGTTTCATGCGTTCAGCCTGTAATAATGTTTCGGCATAAAGGGCAGGGGAGTATTTAAAAGACATCACCTGTATATCACAATTTTTCTCTCTTTCAAGCCGTATTTTATTACACAGGCTTATTATAAATGGATTAAAGAAGAAGATGGATTCTGCAATGATCAGGAACCAGTTAAACAGGTAATCATTTGTGCGGATATGCGTTAACTCATGCAGGATAAGGGTTTCGGCCTGTTGCGTACTGATCTTATTTACAAGGGCAACGGGCAATAAAATGATTGGCCTGAAAAATCCAAAAGTAATGGGTGTATTAACAGAACTGCTTAACCAAAGTTTTACTTTTCTTTTTATGCCAAACTGCAAAGCTTTTATTTCAGTAAAAAGTTTAAGATCTACTGTAGGTTTTTGTAACCCAAATCTGAATTGTTGTTTAAAATAGAGCCAGGCATAAATAGCTTTTGCCATTTTAATAATAATAATGAAAACATAAAGGCCAAAAACCCATGGGGTAAGCCATTGAATATTGCTGCTGCTTAAATATTGGGTAATGGGTTGTAAAACCGCTGTAAGTTTTGACAGTGGGGTAGTATCAAAAAAATAAATTGAAAAGGTAATACCAAATAAAATCAGTTGTGCAACAATGGTGCTGTATAAAAAATTGCGTTTCGCAAGCGGGGCATTATGCTTATGTACAATCCTGTCAACAATAAAATACAATAGTACCAACAGCGCAGCCTGCCAGAAGCTGTGCAACAGGGCCATGCAGAAACTGTATGAAAACTGAACCATAAGCGTATTAATGATTAATTCCATGCCTGTATGGTAAAGGCAGGGATCAGTTTATAAATTTACTTATCTTTTTTAAGCTGTTTTATAAGTTCCTGAATTTTTTGCAGTTCTTCATCACTTGCATCATGGCCGCCCAGGGCCTGCAATACCAAATCAGATGAAGAGCCTGAAAACAGGGTGCTGATCATTTTATTAAGGAATTGCTGCTGTGTTTTTTCCCTGGTAACGGCAGGCTTATATATATGTGTCTTGTTGCTGTCATCCCTGGTAACAAGGCCTTTCTCAAACATGATCTGCATTAATTTAAGGGTAGTGGTATAACCAGCTTCCTTGGTTTTAAGTAATTCTTCATGCACTGTACGCACTGTAGCAGTCTTTTCATTCCATAATACCTGCAATATTTCCAGTTCACTTTCGGTGGGTCTGTTATTTTTTATCAATGTCATAATACGATTATTTTCGTATGCAATGTACGAATTTACTTGTAAGTACCAAATTCATTCAAATATTTTTTTTATTTTTAACCTTTTTTTTAAAAAGTATGTGCTACTGCTTTTAATGGCAATACTTCGGTCCGTTTTCATTACTTTGCAGATAAATATATATAGCATGAAATCTTTTATTACAATAATTCTTTCGTTCTTTTTTGTTGTACAAGCCATTGGCCAAACGACTACTGAAACGGCCAAAGGGCCAGATAAAGACAAACCGTTATTGGAAGCGGAAGTATCTTGTGGTAAATGTAAACTGGGCCTGCCCGGCAAGGGCTGCGATATGGCCGTACGTATAAATGATAAAGCTTATTATGTTGATGGGGCAGATATAGATTCCTTTGGCGATGCTCATGCACATGATGGCATGTGTAATGCAATACGTAAGGCCGAAGTGCAGGGTGAATTGGTTGACAACCGCTTTAAGATCTCTTACATTAAATTATTGCCGCAGATTAAAAAAGAAGAGAAGCAATAATTATTGCTCTTTATCATTTTTTAGTACAACTGTCCGGGTAGGATAAGGAATATGTATACCCTCCTTATTATATCTTTCATGCAGCTTTTTTATAAACTCACTTTTTACTTCAAACTGCGCAGGGTAATTATTCACTCTTAAAAATGCTTTAAGATTTATATTGCTTTCTCCAAAAGAAAAGAACCTGATCTGGGGCTCAAAGTCCTTAGCACCTTCTGCCGATTCCTGCAATGTCTCTTTTACAACTTCTTTTGTAATCTCTTCAACTTTTGCCAGGTCACTGTCGTAACTTACCCCCACCTCAACTGAAAAAGTAATTTCATGCTGTGGCAGGTAATAATTGCTCACTGTCATGTCGGCAAGCTTGGAGTTAGGTACAATAATGATATGGTCGGATGCAGCCCTGATGGTGGTGCTACGCCAGGTTATGTCTTCAATGAATCCATCTTCACCTGTAGTTAGTTTTACAAAATCGCCCCGGTTAAAATTACCGGATGAAATAAGCTGCAGCCCGGCAAATAAATTTGACAGAGTAGGTTGCAGTGCCAGTGCTACAGCCAGTCCACCAACTCCTAAGGCAGTAAGTACCGGCGTTATGGAAATTCCCTGCGATTGCAAAATGATCAATAGGCCAATACAGTAGATAATAATTATGGTGATATTGCTGATGATGGAGGAGGAAGGAATAATAGCATCAGTACCGGCCGCTTTAATTTTTATCATTCCCGAAACAACCCTGGCAATGATAAGCGTAGCTGATAAAATATAAAAGATCATCAGGCCGTTCTCGAGCCAGTAATAAAACCGGTTATCAAGTTCTAAACGCTTTAACCCTAAAAACAGTCCCAACGCAAAGCACCAGGGTATAACCCATTTGCGTATGGTTTTAATAATAAGGTCGTCTGATTTTATCGTTGTTTTTGCAGCCAACCTTGCAATTAGCGGCATTACGATCTTATACAGCACCAGGCCCGTTATAAGCCCGGCTGCTGTGTAAATACTTAATTGAATGATATCATTATTACTCATCGAAGGTCAGGTTTGTATTCAATCTTAAAATTAGCTTTTAACGAAACATAATTTAGTAAAAACTACTGTTCATTTTTTTTGGCTTATCCTTAAAAATAAACTTTAGGTTCAATAAATGTTTATTTTACGTCCTCAATATTAAACTATGTTACTGAAAAAACTGTTCCCACTCTATTTATTCCTTGCGGCATTTGTTAATGTTACTGAAGCTCAGGATATACCTACTCCCAAACAGCATTTTGGATTCAATATTGGCGATAACTACCAGTTGACAACCTTTACTCAAACAGAAGCCTATTTTAAAAAACTGGCCGAAGCATCTGACCGGGTAAAATATACAGTAATCGGTAAAACAGAGGAGGGCAGAGACCAGTTCATGATGATCGTTACCTCTCCAGAAAATCAAAAAAAACTGGATCAGTACAAAAAGATCTCACAAAAAATGGGCAATGCTGAAATTGCTTTGGAAGACGCAAAGCAATTGGCCAAAGAAGGAAAGGTAGTTGTATGGATCGATGGCGGGCTGCATGCTACAGAAACAGCTGGCATTCACCAGCTCATTGAAACTGCATACCAATTATTAAGCAGAAATGATGATGAAACATTGAGGATATTGAATGATGTGATTATTTTAATGACGCATGCCAATCCGGATGGCCATGAGCTGGTAAGCAACTGGTACATGAGAGAATCAAACCCGGAAAAGAGAAGCTTATCCAATGTGCCACGTTTATACCAGAAATATGCTGGACACGATAACAACCGGGATTTTTATATGCTCAATATGAAAGAATCGCAGAATATAGGCAGGCAGTTATTTGTTGAGTGGATACCGCAGATCATGTACAATCATCACCAGTCTGGCCCTGCGGGATCAATTGTGGCCGGTGCACCGTACAGGGATCCGTTCAATTATGTTTTTGATCCTTTAATTATTACCGGCCTTGATGCTGTTGGTGCGGCCATGCAGAACCGTTTAAATGCCGAGAATAAACCCGGCTACACCAGTAAGTCAGGTTCTGTCTTTTCTACCTGGTATAATGGCGGGTTGCGAACTACTACTTATTTTCATAACATGATTGGGTTGCTTACTGAGATCGTAGGAAGTCCCAATCCTTCAAATATTCCGCTTGTAACTTCAAGATTAATACCTAATGCAGCTACTCCCAATCCAATTGTGCCACAAAGATGGCTGTTCAGGCAATCCATTGATTATTCCGTTTCCTTAAACTATGCAGTATTAAATTATGCTTCAAGGAACAGGGATGAACTGTTGATGAATATATACCGCATGGGTAAAAATTCAATTGATAAAGGCAATAGAGATACCTGGTCACTTTCTCCATCTAAAATTGCGGAGATGGAAAAGCTTCACCAGGACTCATTAAAAAGGCTAAGCACAAATACAGGATCGAACAGGGGAAATACCAGCAATGTACCGCTTAAATATTACGACAGCGTAATGAAGAATATTGCTTTTAAAGATCCCCGTGGTTATATCATCCCTGCTGATCAACCCGACATTGCTACGGCTGTTGAGTTTTTAAATGCATTGATAAAAACGGGTGTTGTTGTACAAAAAGCAACTGCAGATTTTACAGTTGAAGGAAAAAAATACCCGGCAAATTCTTATGTTGTAAAAACTAACCAGGCTTTCAGGCCGCATGTGTTGGATATGTTTGAACCGCAGGATCATCCTAATGATTTTCAATATCCCGGCGGTCCGCCTGTAGCGCCCTATGATGCCGCTGGCTGGACTTTGGCTTACCAGATGGGTTTTCAGTTTGACCGCATCATGGAAGG
>JBBSJI010000103.1:0-9440 GCA_038257425.1 Chitinophagales bacterium | reverse complement strand
GTAGCTATTAAACCCTGTTGGCGGTTATGTACACTAATGGCGGTTAATATCATTAGTAAAATTCTTCCTGTATAATGACGCCCATAGCGTTGATAACCACTGTCGGCGTTTATTTACTATCTTCACCTGATTTTAAAAAATAACCACATTGAAATTTACAGATTTTGGGTTTGACCCTCGCCTGATGGAAGGAATTGATGCCTCAGGTTATGAAGATGCAACCCCCGTACAGGAACAGGTAATACCGCTGATCATGAGCGGTAAAGATGTGATCGCATCTGCACAAACAGGCACTGGCAAAACCGCTGCTTTTTTATTACCATTGATCAACAAGATCATCACCGATCCACACGAAGACCATACAAACAATGCATTGGTAATTGTACCTACCCGTGAGCTGGCTGTACAAATTGCTCAACACATGGAAGGCCTTTCTTATTTCACTTCAGTAAGTTCAATTGCTGTTTATGGAGGTGGAGATGGTAACGCCTTTGTACAGGAAAAAAAGGCTTTAAGTCATGGTGCTGATGTGGTAATCTGCACACCCGGCAAAATGATGAGTCATATAAAAATGGGTTATGTAAAAATGGCCGGCCTTAAATATTTAGTTTTAGATGAAGCAGATCGTATGCTTGACATGGGTTTTTATGATGATATTATGTTCATTATTGACAGCCTGCCTAAAAAAAGGCAAAATCTTTTGTTTTCCGCAACCATGCCGCATAAGATAAGAGAGCTGGCAAGAAAAATCCTGCATCACCCTGAAGAAGTAAATATATCAATAAGTAAGCCACCCGAAAAAATTGTGCAGGAAGCATTTATCGTTTACGATACTCAAAAAATTCCGCTGGTAAAACATTTGCTCAGTCAAAAGAATTTTAAATCGGTTTTAATTTTCTGCAGCAGTAAAATAAGCGTTAAACAACTTACCCGTGATTTGAAAAGGGCAAAATTCAATGCAGATGAAATTCACAGCGACCTGGAGCAGGATAAAAGAGAGGATGTGCTGATACAATTCAAAAGCGGGCGCCTTCCAATCCTTGTAGCAACCGATATATTAAGCCGTGGAATTGATATTGATAATATTGACCTGGTTATTAATTATGATGTGCCACACGACGGCGAAGATTATGTACATCGCATTGGCCGTACCGCAAGGGCTGCTGCCGAAGGCAGTGCTTATACATTTGTAACTGTAAAAGAACAGCGTAAATTTTTAGGTATTGAAAAATTATTAGGTAAGCCTGTACCCAAAGCCGTGGTACCGGTAGAACTGGGAGAAACTCCCGGCTACAATACTGCAATTCCACATGGGCGGGGAGATGTCAATAAAAAATTCAACAAGCCAAGGCGTTTCCAGAATAATACAAAGCGTTAAAGTTATTTCACAAGCTTCTTCCCTGGTTATTTTTTCTGCCCCGGCTGAAATATATTTGTAAAAAAATCTAATCAGCACGGCTTCCAACATATTAAACAGTCCTGTAGAATACCTGCATGGAATAACTACTTTTAAAGGAGACCTTTTAAGAAAGGAACTCGGCCTGTTTACTTTTAAAGATCTGCTGGAACATTACCCTTTCAGGCATGTAGATAAAACCAAACTTGATGAGATTGCTACCATCTCTCCACAAAATGAATATGCACAGGTTGCAGGTAAAATAACACAGATTGATATATTGGGAGAGGGAAGGGGAAAGCGGCTGGTTGCCCGGCTGCAGGACGAAACAGGAGAAATTGAACTGGTCTGGTTCCAGGGTATTAGCTGGATACAAAAAGCGATATCGGTTGGTCACCAATACCTGGTCTTTGGCCGGCTTGGATTTTTTATAGGCAAACCCCAAATTTCCCATCCCGAAATTGAAAATTTTACCCTGCAAAAGGCAGATGGAAAAAATTACCTGGAGCCTGTTTACCCATCCACGGAAAAACTAAAAGTAAAGGGGCTTAACGGGAGGTCGATTGGTAAATTGACATATGCCTTGTTGCAGCTCCTTACCGAAAAAGACCTTCCTGAAAATTTGCCTGGTTCCATCATTGCTCAGTATAAATTTATCAGTCATTTTAACGCCTTCCGGCAAATTCATTTTCCGGCCACTGAAAAACATTATCTACATGCAGTACGTAGGATAAAATTTGAAGAATTATTTTTTGCACAGCTCCGCCTGGGTTTAATTAAATCGGCCCGGCATAGGTCAAGTAAAGGCTTTGTTTTTGGCCAGGTGGGCGATCTTTTCAATACTTTTTATAGCAATTATCTGCCTTTTGAGTTAACAAATGCACAAAAAAAAGTGTTAAAGGAGATACGCAAAGATGCAGGCAGCGGCAAACAAATGAACCGCCTCTTGCAAGGGGATGTAGGCAGCGGTAAAACTATCGTGGCATTGATGTTGATGCTGATAGCAGGAGACAACAATTTTCAGAGTGTTTTAATGGCGCCAACAGAAATTTTAGCACAGCAGCATTTCAACAGTATTACAGCTCTTTTAAAAGATATGCCGGTTTGTGTAAAATTGCTCACAGGCTCATCTAAAGGGAAACAGCGCAAAGAAATATTAAAGGACTGTGAAGATGGTTCTTTGAACATCCTGATCGGTACACATGCGGTAATTGAAGACAAGGTGGTTTTTAAAAACCTGGGTTTTGCCGTAATTGATGAGCAGCATAAGTTTGGGGTAGCACAACGGGCACAATTGTGGAAAAAAAATACCATACCACCGCATGTACTGGTTATGACCGCAACACCCATACCACGCACCCTGGCACTCACTGCCTATGGCGATCTGGATTATAGTGTTATTGATGAATTACCGCCTGGCCGGCAACCCATCAACACTATGCACCGATCTGAAAGTGCAAGGCCACAGGTTATGGATTTTGTAAAACAGGAAATAGCAAAAGGAAGGCAGGCATATATTGTTTATCCATTGATAGAAGAAAGCAGTAAAATGGATTATGAGAACCTGATGAAGGGCTTTGAAGAAGTGAAGTCATTTTTTCCAGAACCTAAATACTGGATATGTATGGTGCATGGAAAACAAACTGCCGAACAAAAGGCAACAAACATGCAACGGTTTGTAACAGGCGATACCCAGATTATGGTAAGTACAACTGTTATTGAAGTTGGAGTGAATGTTTCTAATGCCAGTGTAATGGTTATCGAAAGTGCTGAAAAGTTTGGATTATCACAATTGCACCAGTTGCGGGGCAGGGTAGGCAGGGGGGCAGAAAAGAGTTTTTGCATATTATTAACAGGCCCTAAAATATCAAATGATGCCAGAGAGCGGTTAAAGATAATGGTAGCTACCAACGACGGTTTTAGGATCGCAGAAAAAGACCTGGAGATACGTGGCCCGGGAGATATTGGAGGCACGAAACAAAGTGGGGTATTGAATTTTAAGCTTGCAAACATTGTGCAGGACAGGCTCATTTTAGAAGCTGCACGTACAGCCGCCGAACAGGTTTTAGAAAATGATCCTGATATGATTGCTGCAGAAAATTTACCGGTAAAGAATTTTTTGCAACAGCAAAAGGGAAAAACAGCATGGAGTAAAATTTCGTAATTGAAAATGACATTTCCATGAGCTTTCAAAAGCGTATTTTATCGCATTAATTGTTTAAATTGTAAAAAAAGGAGACTACTTGAAATTTGTATTTAAAATTTTACGGATTTTTATCTTTCTGCTCATTGCATCTTTATTTGCTCTGCATGGTAGTGCCCAGATGGAATTTATTCAGAACAAAGGCCAGTGGGATAGCAGGATTGAATACCGGGGAGATTTTTCTACCGGCTCCTTCTTTGTAGAGAACCAGGGCTTTACTGTGGTTATTCATAATACGGCAGATCTTATTAGAGTATCGGAACAGATGCATGGCCATAAACTAATTACAGCCAACACAAGTGCGCCCATCATCCTAAATTCACATGCATATAAAGTGAAGTTTTTGGGTGGCAATTCTTTTGCTCCGCATGTGCCTGATAAGGTACAGGCTTATCATAATAATTATTTTGTAGGAAAGGATCCCTCTAAATGGGTAGCCGATTGTAAAATAGCACAGGCTTTAACTTACCAGAATATCTACCCAAATATTGATATAAGGTATTATAGCGATGGGGGTAGAATGAAATATGATCTAATCGTTCATCCCGGGGGTAATATTAATGATATTGCCATGCAGTATGATGGTGTTGAGAAGATGGAAGTAAAGAACAAAGAACTACTGATAAAGACATCGGTAGGCGCTGTAAAAGAATTGTATCCTTACAGTTACCAGGTACTTAGTGGAGCAAGGCAAACTGTAAATTGTAAGTATGTTATCAAAAACAATATTGTACGTTTTAAAGTGGATGATTACGACCCTAAAACAACAGTGATCATTGACCCTACTTTAATTTTCTCTACCTTTTCAGGCAGCACTGCCGATAACTGGGGATATACAGCAACGCCAGCACCTGATGGTAGTTTTTATGCAGGCGGTATTGCATTCGGAACCGGTTATCCAGTTTCGCCGGGGGCATACCAAACTGTATTTGGCGGTGGTATAAATGAAGATAATACGGGACCTTTTGATATTGCTATTATAAAGTTCTCAGCTAATGGTGGTAACCGTTTGTATGCAACTTACCTGGGTGGTAACAGTAACGAGCAGCCTCATAGTATGATCTGCGATGCACAGGGTAATTTAATTATTGCCGGCAGAAGCAATTCAGCTAATTATCCTACTACAACTCCAAGGGTTGGTAATGGCGGTGGTTATGATATTGTGCTTACTAAATTAAATGCCACAGGCTCTGCAATTTTAGGCTCTATAAAAATAGGGGGTAGTGGTAACGATGGCATAAATATCCGGGGAAAATACATAGCTCCGGAAGGTGCTGATGTTACCCGCCGTAATTATGGTGATGATGCAAGAAGTGAAGTGATCATTGATGCAGCAGGCAATGTACTTTTGGCATCATCAACACAATCAATAGGTGCAGAAGCAAGTGGCGGATTTCCTATAAGAAATTCTGCTATACAACCCAGCTTTGGAGGTGGCAGGCAGGACGGTGTGATATTAAAACTCTCTTCAAATCTTAATACAGTTTTATTCAGTACTTATTTTGGTGGAAGTGCTGATGATGCCTGTTTTGTTTTATCGCAAAATCCCCTTAATGGCAATATTTATGTAGCAGGCGGATCTAACAGTAATAATTTACCGGGAGATAAAACCGGGGTTTTACAACCAGCCAACCAGGGTGGAGAAGTTGATGGATTTATAACCCAGATTTTAAATGATGGATCTGCAATTGTAAGAACTACTTACCAGGGTACCGGTGGAAATGATCTTATTTATGGTATCCAGTTCGATAAATTGGGCTTCCCCTATATCATGGGTACTACCACGGGAAGCTGGCCTGTACTTAATGCAGCTTTCAGCAACCCTGGCAGTAAACAATTCATCAGTAAACTGCAACCCGACCTCTCAGCATATGTTTATTCAACAGTTTTTGGTACCAATGCAGCAGTGCCTAATTTATCACCCTGTGCTTTTTTGGTTGACCGTTGCCAAAATGTATATGTATCCGGGTGGGGTGGAGGAATAAATGTTGAAAAACTATATCCATCAGCAGGTACGGCGGGTATGCCGGCGGTAAATCCTTTACCGGGTATACCTAATCCCGACGGGAATGATTTTTACTTTTTTGTATTGGAGAAAAATGCTCAAAGCCAGCTTTTTGGTTCTCACTTTGGACAAAATGGAAGTTTGGGTGATCATGTAGATGGAGGTACCAGCCGTTTTGATGTAAATGGCGTAATATACCAGGCGGTATGTGCTTGTGGTACTGCTAGTGCTACTCAACCTTTTCCTACAACGCCGGGCTCCTGGTCCAGGACTAATAATGCACTGTCGGGTGGCGGGTGCAACCAGGCATCTGTAAAAATTGAAATGAATTTTGCAGGTATTGGCGCAAGCGTTAAGGCCACCATTGATGGTATAGTTGATACCGTTGGCTGTGTTCCTTTAACGATCCGGTTTACCGACACCCTGGCCAAAGGGAAAATATATATCTGGAATTTTGGTGATGGCAGCCCTGAAGTGACAACTTTTGCACCTAATAATACTGTTTTACACACGTATAATAATGTAGGAACTTACCAGCTTAGGCTGGTGTCAATTGACTCTGCTACTTGTAACATTGCTGATACTGCTTATACCACTGTAAAAGTGGGCAACAACGAGATCAATGTAGATTTTTCATTCTTTAAATTAGATTCGTGTAACAGCCTGCGCTACCAGTTCGTTAATCAGACCACGGCTGTATTACCTACTTATACCAACCAGAGTTTTCTATGGGATTTTGGTGATGGCTCACCTAAAGTAAGAGCAAACTTTGGCCCAATAATACATACATTTCCTTCTACGGGTAGTTATGTAATAACGTTGATAGTGGATGATACTACTTTTTGTAATGCACCGGATACAGCTAAAAAAATATTAAGGATAAGTCCGAATGTAAAAGCTATTTTTTCAACAGCACCGAGAGGCTGTGTACCTTACACAGCAACATTTAAAAACCTTTCCCAGGGAGGTACTGACTGGATTTGGGAATTTGGGGATGGTAATACATCAACCGTTTTTGAGCCAACACATACTTACACTGCTACCGGTACTTACAATGTACGTTTGATAGCCATAGATACAAGTACCTGTAATAAAAGGGACACATCAGCATATTTTGCGATCACAGTGTTTTCCATACCTACGGCGGCTTTTACATGGACGCCTAATCCCCCTGTTGAAAATACGATCACCAGGTTTATTAACCAGTCTTTGGGTGCTACAAGGTACCTATGGGATTTTGGAGATGGAGCAAGTTCAACACTGGCTAATCCCACTCACCTGTATAATGCCACCGGAGTTTACAGGGCTACGCTATATGCTTTTAATGTTGCCGATTGTGTAGATAGCTTAACACAGGATGTCCCTATTATTATTCTTCCGTTGTTAGATGTGCCCAATGCTTTTACACCTGGCAGGTTTGGTAAAAATGGAGTAGTTAAAGTAGAAGGTTTTGGAATAGGTACCTTAAGCTGGAAAATTTATAACAGATGGGGGCAGTTGGTTTTTGCTACAACGGATAAGAACCAGGGATGGGACGGAATATTTAAAGGGGTATTGCAACCGATGGATGTATATACATACACATTAGATGTAGAATTCACAGATGGTAAGAGCCTGAGAAAAACAGGCGATATTACGTTGTTGAGATAGAGCCCATCCTGAACTTCGTTCGTTCTCTTGCAGAGAACGCTGGTGGGGGAGAAAATAAAGAAGATACAAGCGAAGTTGTGTATTGTTGTAAGGAATAATGGTTTAATAAAATGATTGCCAAAAGAATTGATTTATGAGATTGAAAGATTTTTGTACTCAATTCACGACTCACGTTTCACTGTTCACGGGTGAGTGAGGCTAAAACAAAAAACAATGATCAGAAAAATAAAAATATTATTTCTTGTCCTTAGTTTGATGACCGGCATTTCTTTGCAGGCCCAGGATCTGCATTTTTCTCAATTCTTCAATTCCCCTTTAAGCACAAATCCGGCAAACACAGGCTTTATACCGGATGCCGATTACAGGATTGGTGCCAATTACCGTAACCAGTGGAGTACTGTAATGACGGCACCTTACAAAACCATCAGTGTGTTTGGGGATGCACAGTTTTTCAGGGATAGATTAGACAATGGTTGGCTTGGTCTTGGTGCATTGGTATTAAATGACCAGGCGGGCAGCGGAAGTTTAACAAGCACAAAAATTTATGGGTCATTGGCATATCATCAAATGCTTGGCCTGAGCAGTCTTGTTTCGGCAGGCTTTAATATAGGCTGGGCCAATAAGCGTATCAATCAAAGCAAATTAAAATTTCCCGACCAGTTTGACGGAAAATTTTTTGACAGCAATATGCCTACTATAGTTTCTTTAGCCAATAACAATGTAAGTTATTTGGATGTTCATGCCGGTATGAACTACGCTTATTTTCCTGATGAAAATGTATATATCAATGCAGGCTATTCCATACAGCATGTAAACAGGCCCAAAGAAACTTTTTTTAATGACAACACAACAGATGGCCGCATACCCATGCGCCATACGGGTTTTGTAAATGCCATTTTAAAATTAAATGACAGGGTCATTGTAAATCCTAATGCTTATTTTTCAATGAAGGCTAAAGCCAGAGAACTCGTTGTAGGTATCAATGCAAATTATAACCTGAGTGAGTCTGGTGAAAAACAATTATTGGGAGGTGTTTATTATCGTTTGGGAGATGCAATTGTTCCAATGGTTGGCGTTCAGATAAACAAAGTTCAATTTACATTCAGTTATGATGTTACAATGTCTGGGTTAAGAAATTATAACGGCTACAGAGGTGCATCTGAATTCAGCATTATTAAAAAAGGATTTTATCCAGATAATGTAGACAGGCAATCTATCTGTCCCACATTTTAAATATAAAAATGCATCCGTAAACTGGCGGATGCATTTTTTGTAATTCATTTGTCAGATTAAATTATTCCTTTTCTATTGTCATTTTAAAATGATCTTTCTTAAAATACCTGCGGTATTTATCGGTTACATTTGCCGGTTGCTTTTTGCCATCAATAATCAATTCCTTGTTCTTATATACTACTGTAAAACCTTTTTTGGCATTAATAAGTCCATCTTTTTCCATTTCGATGAACATTTCTTTGATAAGATTTAATTCAGCCTTTGCATTATTAATTTCTTCCTTGGCCTCATTAATAATTTTGTCCAGGTCTATTTTTTCAATTTCTATTTTAGCTTTTTCAATTTCTTTTTTTGCATTCTGTATTTCTTTGTTCAGTGCTTCTTTGTCGATCTCTTTTAATTCAAGCTTGGCATTTTCAATCTCTTTGGTTGCCTCAGCAATTGCTTTTTCTATATCAGCCTGTTTCACTTCACTGGTTATATTCTTTAATGATGCAGTCACGTCTGCCAGCATCTTATCCATATCAATATTCTTAATAGCCATGTCAACTTCTTTCCTGATCTTATCCATATCAACTGCTTTCAGCGATACTTCAACTTCTCTTTGAATTTGTGCCAGGTCCATCTTTTTCAATTCTTCTGTTATATGTAATAATGATCTGTCAAGATCGGCCTGCAGTTTTTCAAACTCTTTCATTTTCATTGCTTCCTTCTCCGGTACGGTATCGGTACAAACCTTTTGGCATTCATAATTTTCTTCAACGGGTGGAAACTGGCTGTAAATAATTGGAGAATCCTGGAAAGACACGGTTACTCCGCCAATGAGCAAAATGGCAATAGTACCGGTGAGCGCTTTTTTGTGTTTAACAATAAATTGTTTCATGGCTATACTTTTTTATTGGTTAAAAATTTATTACGAACAAATTCGTAACAAATGTATATTTCTATTTTCT
>JBBSJI010000102.1:0-9597 GCA_038257425.1 Chitinophagales bacterium | reverse complement strand
TAAAGGCAACATTTGTAAGGTCCTGGCTGGCTGAGCTTAAGCAGCAGGAGATGGAATCTAAAAGCATCAATCGCAAAATATCTACTCTAAAATCTTTCTTTAAATACCAGTTAAGGGAACAAACAATAAAAGTTAGCCCGATGACTGCAATCATATCCCCAAAAGTCAAAAAGCGATTACCTCAATTCGTTGAGAGCAGCGACATAACCACTTTATTGCAATCCGTTGAATTTCCGGATACCTGGGCTGGTAAAACTGACCGGCTCATTTTACAGCTCTTTTATAATACGGGGATGCGCCAGGCCGAACTAGTTGGATTGAAGGAAGCAGATATTTCAAAGGCTAATAACAGCATTAAGGTACTGGGTAAAGGCAATAAGGAGCGTATAATACCAGTAAGTAACCAGCTGCTTGGTCATATGTTTGAATACATGGGGGATAAGAAAATACGTTTTGAAGAGTATGACAAAAATTGCTTACTGATAACCGCTGCAGGGAAAAGATTATATCCCAGGTATGTTTACAATGCAGTAAGAAAATACCTGAGTCTAGTTACAACGATCAGCAAAAAAAGCCCCCATGTGTTGCGTCATACTTTTGCCACCCATTTAATGAATAATGGAGCCGACCTGAATGCAGTTAAGGAACTCCTGGGTCATAGCAGTCTTGCTGCCACTCAAATTTATACCCACAATACAATCGACAAACTGAAGGATATTCATAAAAAGGCACATCCTAAAGCATAGTATAAAATCTTTATGGATATGGTAATATTTTATGAGGAAATTCCGTTTTAAAATTTAACCAGACTATTCAACATTTTTTTGAAAAATGAGTTTATATACCTAACTTTAAGTTGATAGTGAAAACCTAAAAAAATCTTCTAAAATCGCCTATGACATAGTATTCTACCCATTTTTTACTTAATTTTTCACAGTTTTAAAAACAGATGTTATGAACGTAAATATTCAGACAGTGCACTTTGATGCAGACATTAAGTTAGTATCTTATATCGAGAAAAAGGTTTCGAAATTGACGCATTACCACGACCGGATAACCAAGGTAGATGTGTATTTGAAATTGGATAATGTGGTACACAATATAAAAGATAAGGTAGCAGAGATCAAAGTACTGATCCCCAGGCATGAATTTTTTGTAAAACAATCATCAAAATCTTTTGAAGAGAGCTTTGATGCAGCACTTGAATCAATTATCACCCAAATAAAAAGGCAGAAAGAAAAACAGGCAGCCTAGAAATTAAATTTATAAACACAGAGTCTCCCGGCAAATCGGGAGATTTTTTTTATGCTTTATTCACAAATTATCAAATCCACATAAAAAAACTCATTTCAAAGTTTTGGTATTAATCATTTTCTCTTACCTTTGCCTTCCCAAAAAATAGGGTGCTAAACTATGGCCCATATTTTTTGAAAATCAGTTCTTTATACGAATGCCGAAGTAGCTCAGTTGGTAGAGCAGCTGATTTGTAATCAGCAGGTCGCTGGTTCGACTCCAGTCTTCGGCTCTGTCTGGCTAATTTGTTATCCGTTAATTGCTAGTGTGGTTTTTATAGCCGGGCTTACGAATTTACCAAGAAACGAATTAACCAATTAACAAAAATGGGCAGGTGGCCGAGTGGTTAAAGGCGACAGACTGTAAATCTGTTCACGTAAGTGTACGTAGGTTCGAACCCTACTCTGCCCACATTGTCAATTTGCAATAGGCAAAATGGCAAAAGGAAGTTCTTTTAAATTTTGCAATTTTTTAATTGCTTATTGCAAATTAAAAAATTGCCAATTATATCAGCGGAAGTAGCTCATTTGGTAGAGCGATAGCCTTCCAAGCTATAGGTGGCCAGTTCGAGCCTGGTCTTCCGCTCTTTGTTCAGTTGTCAGTTTGCAGTGGGCAGTTTGCAATACCACTTATTGCCAACTGAAAACTGCCAACTGCTGACTGCGATTGCCGTCGTAGCTCAGGGGTAGAGCACTTCCTTGGTAGGGAAGGGGTCGTGAGTTCGATTCTCACTGATGGCTCAATAAAAATATTAAAAATCAAGTCCATGGTTTACAGACTTTAAAATGACAACCATTTTTCAAAACAAATACTAAAATACAAACAATGGCAAAAGAATCATTCAAAAGGGATAAACCCCATTTAAACGTTGGAACTATTGGTCACGTAGATCATGGTAAAACAACACTTACAGCCGCTATAACCGATGTTTTGTCAAAAAGAGGTTTAGCGGAGAAAAAAAATTATGATGATATTGATGGTGCTCCTGAAGAAAAAGAAAGAGGTATCACTATTAATACGGCCCACGTTGAGTATGCTACTGACGCCCGTCACTATGCTCACGTTGACTGTCCGGGTCACGCAGATTATGTTAAGAACATGATCACAGGTGCTGCCCAGATGGATGGTGCTATCCTGGTAGTTGCTGCTACTGATGGCCCTATGCCTCAAACTAAAGAGCACATCTTGTTGGCCCGCCAGGTAGGTGTACCTCAGATTGTTGTTTTTATGAACAAAGTTGACCTGGTAGATGATCCTGAATTACTGGAATTAGTTGAAATGGAAATTCGTGAGTTGTTAACTTCTTACGGTTTTGATGGTGATAATACACCGATCATACAGGGTTCTGCAACTGGTGCTTTAGCTGGTGACGAAAAGTGGATTTCAAAAATCAATGAATTGATGGATGCTGTTGACAGCTATATCCCTTTACCTCCAAGATTGGTTGATCTTCCGTTCCTGATGAGTGTTGAGGATGTATTCTCTATCACAGGTCGTGGTACTGTTGCTACAGGTCGTATCGAAAGAGGACGTATCAAGGTTGGTGAGCCAATTGAGATTGTAGGTTTAATGGAAAAACCATTATCATCTGTTTGTACAGGTGTTGAAATGTTCAAAAAATTACTTGACGAAGGAGAAGCTGGTGATAACGCAGGCCTTTTATTACGTGGTATTGAGAAAACTCAGATCCGTCGTGGTATGGTTCTTTGCAAGCCAGGTTCTATCACTCCGCATACTGAATTTAAAGGTGAGGTTTACGTATTAAGCAAAGAAGAAGGCGGACGTCATACTCCATTCTTCAACAAATACCGTCCTCAGTTCTATTTCCGTACTACAGACGTAACCGGAGAAGTTACTTTAAATGCAGGTACAGAAATGGTTATGCCTGGTGATAATACCTCTTTGAACGTTGTATTGATTCAGCCGATCGCAATGGAAAAAGGTTTGAAATTTGCGATTCGTGAAGGTGGCCGTACAGTAGGTGCCGGTCAGGTAACTGAAATTGTAAAATAAGAAGCACACTAAATCCCCCGAAGGGGGACTTTGTGAATGCTTTTCTATATCTTTACAAAGTACTTAGGCCGCAAGCTTAGGTACTTTGTTTTTTTAAATAAAAGTTCTTTAAATATTTATACTCTCATAAGCCCCTCCTTCGGAGGGGTTGGGGGAGGCTTTACGGGCATGGTGCAACGGTAGCATACGGGTCTCCAAAACCTTTGATCTGGGTTCGAATCCTAGTGCCCGTGCTAATTACACAATTAAGCTTTTTAAACGTTAATCCGTTTAAATGCGTTAACTAATTAACAGATTAACAAATTAACAAATCAACATGAATAAATTTACTGGATACCTTAGAGATTCTTACAAAGAATTGGTACATAAAGTAACCTGGCCTAACTGGGATCAGTTACAACAATCTACTATGATTGTAATAGGCGCCACTTTATTCATTACCGGCATAGTTTGGGTGATGGATTTTGTAGCCAAAAATGCAATGAAATTTATTTACTCGTTATTTTAATTAATGAATATGGAAGCAACAACACCGATAGTTGAAAAGAGCGATAAGGCCGAGAAAGAAAGCAAATGGTATGTGCTCCGTGTAGTAAGCGGTAAAGAGCGTAAGATCAAAGAATATCTTGATAAAGATATTGTTCGTAATGGCTGGAATAATATTGTAAAACAGGTTTTTTTACCGGTTGAAAAAGTATACAAAGTTTTAAACGGGAAAAAAGTAATGCGTGAGCGTAATTTTTATCCTGGTTATATCATGATAGAAGTTGCTGATGGTAAGTTGAATGACGATATGATTCAGTCAATGAGTAATATCAGTAACGTAATGCACTTTTTAACAGATGGAAAAGGATCAAAAGGGAATATCATTTCTTTGCGTAAAGCCGAAGTAAATAAAATGCTTGGTAAGGTAGATGAAATGAGTGATGCAGGAGGAATGACCATGAGTGAGCCTTTTATCATTGGCGAAACCATTAAGATCATAGATGGTCCGTTCAACGACTTTAACGGCGTAATTGAAGAAGTTAACGACGAAAAGAAAAAGCTGAAAGTGCAGGTTAAGATCTTTGGCCGGGCAACCCCGGTTGAGCTTAGCTACATGCAGGTTGAAAAAATTGTTTAAATTACAAAGCCACTTATGTGGCTGTTTACTTATAAAATCATACAAAATGAAAAAATTATTATTACTTATACCGTGTTTGATGCTGGCTTTCACATTAATGGCTCAACCCCCCGAAGGAGAAGCTAACGCAGGAATGGTATTTGGTAAAAAGACTACTGCTAAAGGAGCAATTGCTGTTAATGAGCTGGCTTCTAAACTTAAAGGGGCAGAACCTCTAGAAGTAAAAGTAACAGGCAAGGTGAAAGAAGTTTGCAAAGCGGAAGGATGCTGGTTAAAAATGGAAACAGCAGATGGTGCAATGATGATCAAAATGATAGATCATGCATTTTTAGTTCCCTTATCAATGAACGGCAAAACCATCGTAGTTGATGGGACAGCTACCCTTAAAGAAACTTCCGTAGATATGCTAAAACATTATGCAGAAGACGCAGGTAAAAGTAAAGAAGAGATTGACGCCATTAAAGACCCTAAAAAAGAAATTACAATGCAGGCAAAAGGCATTTTAGTATTATAATATTCTCTAAAAAATAAAAGTAAATGCCATCAATTTGATGGCATTTACTTTTTTATTCAATTTATCTTGTCACTCTTGTCCATTCCTGTACCAGCCCAATGTCAGCTGCTGTCTTTGTGTTTACTCTTACCAGGTCATTAGATAGTACGGTGATCTCGCCGGTTTTGTAAAGGGATGTACCATTACATGCACTGGCCAGTGATTGAATTGTAAATCCACCATTTGGCCTTGAGCTTAAGGATTTCCACGCTTCATCACTTGTACGATAACAATAACTGTTATTTTCAAATGTTTTTACAAATGCACTTGCTATAGCAGGAGTAACAGTTACTACGGTTCCAACTTGTGCATTATTGTCTGTTGTGGAAGTTAGTTTCCAGCTTCCATTTAAAGAAAAAATGCCACCAGATGTATTGGTAGGTAAATTTTTAATTGTTTCACATGCGGAAAATAGGGTGATAATTCCTGCCAGCATTAAGAATGTAATTTTTTTCATTTTTAGAGTTTATAAGTATTAAGTCATTAATTATGCCAAATATTAGCAGTATGTTTTGGCTTATGTAAACGTTCACCTGTATTTTTGTACTGAAAAAATAAAAAATGAAAGAATTACCTGATATTGAATTGGTATCTGCCAGGGTGCATGAGTCTTGGGTAATGACTAAAAAGACCCAGGGTTTTAATAGCCGTAAAGCAGAAGATGGAGAAGAATTAATGGTGCCGTATGAGCAATTAATCGGAGAGAGCCAAACAATTGGACAGGAATACAGTTAAAACTGTTTATGAGGCAATTAAAAGTTTACAAGGGTAAAATCATATTTTTTTCAATGCAGTCTTCATTTTTAACAATATTTACCCTACCTTTGCCGCCCCAAATAGTTCTTTAGTAGATATTATTGACTTGGGAGTGTCGCTAAATTACGGCACGCTATCACCAAAAAAAGTAAAAAAATGGCAAAAGAAATTACCGCCTATGTCAAGCTCCAGTGTAAAGGAGGACAGGCCAATCCGGCACCACCAATAGGACCTGCATTAGGTTCTAAAGGTATCAACATCATGGAGTTCTGTAAGCAATTCAATGGCAGAACCCAGGACAAACAGGGTAAAGTGCTTCCTGTATTAATCACCGTTTATGCTGATAAGTCGTTCGACTTTATCATTAAAACTCCACCCGCTGCAGTTCAGTTAATGGATGCTGCTAAACTTACAAGCGGCAGTAAAGAACCTAACCGTGTTAAGGTTGGAAAAGTTACCTGGGATCAGGTAGAAGAGATAGCCAAAGATAAAATGGCCGATCTTAATGCTTTTACCATACACAGCGCCATGAAGATGATCGCTGGTACCGCACGCAGTATGGGTTTAACAGTTGACGGAACAGCCCCCTGGGAAAATTAATAATCAACCTAAAATTTGTAAAAAATGATTACGAAAAAAAGAAAAGTAGCAAATACTAAGGTTGATATTAATAAAGCATATTCCTTAAAGGAAGCTTCAACTTTAGTTAAAGAAGTAAACACAACAAAATTCGATAGTTCTGTTGATCTGCATATTAAATTAGGCGTTGACCCTAAGAAGGCTGATCAGGCCATCCGTGGTACAGTATCACTGCCACACGGAACCGGTAAAACAAAGCGTGTATTGGTTTTATGCACACCTGATAAAGAAGCCGAAGCTACTGCGGCCGGCGCTGATTATGTAGGCCTGGATGAATTCATTACCAAGATCGAAGGCGGTTGGACAGATATTGATGTTATTGTAGCCACTCCATCGGTAATGCCGAAGATTGGTAGACTTGGTAAAGTATTAGGTCCACGTAACCTGATGCCTAATCCTAAAACTGGTACAGTAACCAATGATGTTGCAGGCGCAATCAATGATCTTAAAGGTGGTAAAATTGCTTTTAAGGTAGATAAAGTGGGTATCATCCACGCTTCTATCGGAAGGGTAAGCTTTGCACCCGACAAGATCGCTGAAAATAGCCAGGAACTTATTAATGCGGTTATTAAACTAAAACCATCTTCCTCTAAGGGAACTTATTTAAGAGGTGTTAGCATGGCAAGCACAATGAGCCCGGGTATTGCAATTGACACAAAATCTGTTCAAAACTAATCCTTTCCCGATAGCTATCGGGACTCAGGATGACAAAAAAATAATTGATATGACAAAGCAGGAAAAAAATGAAGTGATTGAGGTGCTGAAAGGCAAATTTGCTCAATACAATAACTTCTACATAACCGATACGGAAAGCTTAACAGTAGCCCAGGTTGGTAAATTGCGTAACCATTGCTTTAACAAGCAGGTGGAAATGAAAGTTGCTAAGAACACACTTATCAAAAAAGCACTGGAAAGCCTGGATGCTGAAAAATACAGCGGTGTTTATGATTCTTTACATAAGGTAACTGCCTTAATGTTCAGTGAAAATCCTAAAGAGCCAGCAATGATCATCAGCACTTTCCGTAAGGAGAACAATAATGAAAAGCCTTTGCTTAAAGCAGCTTTCATTAATGGAGATGTGTTTGTAGGTAACGACCAACTGAAAGCATTAACACAGATCAAGACCAAGAATGAATTAATTGGCGAAGTGATTGGATTGTTGCAATCACCAATACAACGTGTATTGGGTGCTTTACAAAACAAAGATGCTGAAAAAGCAGCAGCAGAAGTTGACCCACCTGTTGCAGAAGCTGCCGTTGCAGAAGCTCCAGTAGCAGAGGCTCCGGCAGAAGAACCACCAGTTGCAGAAGCAGCTCCAGAAACACCGGCAGCAGAAGCAACACCGGAAGCTCCGGCGGCTGAAGAAGCAAAAGCTGATGACGAAACACCACAGGCTTAGTTTAACTAAAACTGTAAACAATCAAATTTTGCAAATGTGCTTTGGTATTTTTGCATATTTAATAAAGTAACAATTTTTTAAAAACTCTCCGACGGATCCTTTAAAAGGGTGTGAAGCCGGAAAAAAAACAAACATTATGGCAGACGTAAAAGCATTAGCTGAAAACTTAGTAGGCTTAACAGTAAAAGAAGTACAGGAATTAGCAGAATTTCTGAAATCAGAGTATGGTATTGAACCAGCTGCAGCTGCAGTTGTAATGAGTTCAGGTGGTGGCGAAGGTGCTGCTGCTGTTGAAGAGAAAACATCTTTTGATGTTATCCTGAAAGCTGCAGGTGCAAATAAATTAGCGATTGTTAAGATCGTTAAAGAATTAACAGGATTAGGATTGAAAGAAGCTAAAGATTTAGTTGATGGTGCTCCAAAACCAGTTAAAGAAGGTGTTGATAAAGCAACTGCTGAAGAAATTAAAGCTAAACTAACTGAAGCTGGTGCTGACGTTGAGGTTGCTTAATTTTACTGATAATAGTATTAAAAGCCGGAGTAATTCTCCGGCTTTTTTTATTAATAAATAATTCGTTACCTGTGCAAACATTTCTACATTTTTCACAACTGCACTTATAATTCATACTTAAAACTTAGTGGTACAGCTTTTGTCTTTAAGGGCATATGAAAAAAGTACTTATTTCTCTTATTTTAATTCAAGGGTTATCACTCCAATTATTTTCCCAATATACTGATACGGTTTACAGGCCGGCTGTAAAAGAAAAAGCTCATACCTCTGTGTATAAAATAAAGCCCTGGATTGATATTCCTGCTACGTTGATATTAGATGGCTTATCATTGAATGGCATGAGAATCATTTACGGAAGAGATACGATATCCGTAAGCGAATTGCAATCACTGGATCGTAATAACATCAACAGCTTTGACCGGTCAATAGCTGATAATTATTCACTAAAAGCCAAATCAGCAAGTGACCTGTTTTTTTATGGAAGCATGCCCTTACCATTATTGTTGCTCATTGATCCAGCCATTAGGAAAGACGGGCCAAAAATCGGGCTGCTTTACCTACAGGCAATGGGTGTAACCGGTACAATATATACCACTTCGGCAATGATTGCCAATCGCTACAGGCCCTATGCCTACAATCCTAATGTACCAATGGATACCAGGCGTAGAGGCGGTGCCCGAAATTCTTTTTATGCCGGTCATCCTTCTGTAGTTGCTACCTCTACATTTTTTATGGCAAAAGTCTTTACAGATTATCATCCAAACATGAAAAATAAATGGATTCTTTACACAGTGGCTGGTTCGCTTACAGCGGCTACAGGTTATCTTAGGTTAAAAGCCGGGCAACATTTTACGACAGACGTAATTGTAGGCGTTATAATGGGTGCTGCCAGTGGTATTTTAGTACCCCATTTTCATAAAAATAAAAACTTACAGCGATTAACTATACTGCCCAATTACCAAAACGGGCAGGGGGGAGTTACAGCGAATTTCAAGTTGAATTAGGGCTAAACAAGGTGAACGAGAAGCCAAAAATGCCTGAATCCACAAAAACCTTTCCAATTCATTAAAAAATCGTATATCGTAATCAGTAAATAGGAAAATAATCCCTACCTTTGCCGTCCTTTAATTTAGGGTTAGTGGCGCAAGTTGCTTCCGTGCCCAAAAATCAAAGGATCTTCTGCACACTTAAAAGTCTTAATTACAATATGTCTGCAACAAAAACACCCGCTGCTAAACGTTTCAATTTCGGTAAAGTTGAATTTTTAGCGGAAACACCCGATTTGCTGGGAATCCAGATCCAGTCTTTTA
>JBBSJI010000101.1:0-9632 GCA_038257425.1 Chitinophagales bacterium | reverse complement strand
CTGTTCTTGCTAAAAATGATAAGTATGTTTCGTTCTGGGGTTTACCTTCCTGCTATAAATGGTATGGAGGTGGTATCTTTTTAAAGAAAGAAAATGCATTAAAAGAAAACTGGATCACTTGCTTTTATAATAAGGAACAGGCCATGAAGGCTTATGCCATTGCAGATAAATTATTGAGCCAGAAATATACCTGGCCCAAGGGAGAACGAAACTGGCTGAAGCTTAACCTGGCGGTGCTGGAGCAGATGTATACAAAAATGGATGATATACGTTGATGCTGTAACAATACAATAAACATGGAGCAACTCTTTCAATATTTTAAACAATTCAACCCGCTTTCTACAGGGGCAGAGCAAGCCATTGCTGATATCAGCAGCATTGTAAACATAGCCAGGAACAAAGACCTGCAACCCATTGGCCATACCTGCAAAACGATCTATTTCATTAATAAAGGCGTGGCCCGCATTTTTTATTATAAGGATGGCATTGATATTACAGAAAGTTTCGCTTTTGAAAATAATATTATTGCCAGGGTAGAAAGTTTGTTTACCGGTAAGCCAAGCCGCAAAGCTATCCAGGTACTGGAAGATGCTGAAATTGTGGCAATCAATGCAAGTTTACTTTTCAATCTTTATGACAGTTTTCCTGAAATTGAAAGACTTTTCAGGAAAATATTTGAAGCTGCTTATGTAGATACGGTTAACAGGATCGAAGGCATCCAGTTCCATTCTGCAGATGAACGTTATAAAGCATTGATAACTGAAGCCCCTAATGTATTACAAAGAATCCCTTTAAAATACGTCGCATCCTATCTCGGTATTACGCAGGTCAGTCTCAGCCGTATAAGGGCACAGCGTTGATTATTTATCTTATGATAAAGGATAAGCCATTTATTGTTGCCAGTTTTGTGCAATATGAAAGCGCAAATTGAATTAGGCTTAAAACATAACTGGAAACAGTTTACACTATTAATTATCATCAATGCTTTTGTGGGCGGTATGATAGGTTTGGAGCGGAGTATACTTCCCCAAATTGCTTCCGTAGAATTTCATATTGCTGCCAAAACCGCCATACTTTCTTTTATTATTGTTTTTGGGATCGTTAAAGCAATCACCAATTATTATACCGGCGCTTTGGCCAATATATTCGGCAGAAAAAAATTACTGGTGGCAGGTTGGATAATTGCCATTCCAATTCCTTTTATTTTAATGTATGCTCCCAACTGGAACTGGATCATTGCAGCCAATGTGTTGTTAGGCATCAACCAGGGATTAACATGGAGCAGCACTGTTGTTATGAAAATTGATCTTGTGGGTGAAAAGCAACGGGGGCTCGCCATGGGACTGAATGAATTTGCAGGGTACATTGCTGTGGCTCTTATTGCTTTTCTCACCGGATGGATAGCCAGTGAATATGGTATCAGGCCGTATCCGTTTTATATTGGAATCGGGTTGGTTTTTTTAGGATTGGTGAGCAGTATTTTTTTTATAAAAGATACCAGGCATCATGTAGCAAAAGAGACAACAACAAATACAATTCCAAAGTTGAAAAATATATTTTGGGAAACTACCTGGAAAAATAAAAACCTGGGTTCAGTAACGCAGGCAGGTCTAATCAATAACCTCAATGATGGTATGGTATGGGGTATTTTCCCCATCTTACTTGCTACTAAAGGTTTCACTATTGGGGAGATCGGAATTGTTACGGCCATCTATCCTGCCGTTTGGGGCATCGGACAATTATTTACAGGTAAAATGGCTGATAAATTTTGCAAAAAGGATATGCTCTATGCAGGCATGTTTATACAAGCTATTGCGTTGATAGTTTTAGTGTGGGCTGATACGATGTTACATTATATTATGCTTTCTGCTGTCTTGGGTTGGGGTACCGCAATGGTCTATCCAACCTTCCTGGCAACAGTAGCTGAAAATACAAACCCACAGGACAGGGCAAAAAGCATTGGCATTTTCCGTTTTTGGAGAGACCTGGGTTATGCCATTGGTGCAATTCTAACCGGTATCATTGCAGACCTGTTCAATATTGATACAGCAATTCTTTTCATTGGACTGCTTACTCTGGCTTCAGCTTTTATTATCCGCTACCGCATGAAGTGCAGAACAGATGGCTCTTTAAAAATATGGGATTGGTTAACCAGTAAACATAAACATGATGCAGGAACAGAAAATGCAAAACTGCTTTGCAATAGACAAACTTCAGCAATTGCTGAAGCAATCTCCTGAGGGCATCATTATCGTTGATGTAAGGAGCCAGGAAGAATACGCAGAAAAACATATTCCCGGTGCGATCAATATTCCGTTGGGTGAATTAGGGATCCGTTCAGGAGAATTATCAAAGGAGTCGATAATAATTACTGCCTGTGGTAAAGGAGGAGGCAGGTCGGCAGAGGCTGCAGAAAAATTAAAGCAGCTGGGTTTTAGTAAAACAATTTATCTATGTGGTGGAACGTTTGGCTGGTATAGCACTTGAATAGTATGCTTTAATACAAAACCGGCATTTTGCAACTACAGTACTATTTTAAGTTTCTTATTTTATTTAAATTGTAACATAAGACCTTATTTTTGTAGCAGATGAAACTTTTCTTCATTATACTCAGTTGTTTTATGCTTTTGCTGGCCTGTCTTCCATGTGGTGATGAGGATGACTGTACTGTAGAAGAGCAAACAAGCATTGTAGCAACTAATGATCATTCGGGACACCCCGATGACGCAGAATCCTGTACACCTTTTTGTACCTGTTCATGCTGTTCTGTTTCTGCTTTTTATTCCAACGTTTATAAGATACAAACCTCAAAAGTTATTTTTCAATCAGAAAAATACCCGCTTTACAATATTGCCTTTAATACTGCTGTATATTATAGCGTGTGGCATCCTCCTAAAATAGCATAATTATTACCTGTTCTGAATTTGTAACATCGCCATAATATGCTTTGAATGACATTCATAAAAATTTTCTTATTATGCATGCAGGCATCTTAGGTGTTACTTCAATATTAATGTTATTGTACCGGTGTGTGCTATTAGCAGCAATTGCAAAAACATAAATCATTTCACCCGGTACATAACTAAACAGCAATTAAATATGCTCAATAAGATCATTCATTTTAGTATAAAGAATAAACTCATTATCGGGGTATTGACATTGATCCTTATTATCTGGGGATTATGGAGTGCTGCAAGATTACCTGTTGATGCTTTGCCGGATATTACCAACAACCAGGTGCAGGTTATTACCACAGCTCCTACATTGGCTGCACAGGAAGTAGAGCAGTTCATCACTTACCCGATAGAAAAAGCTTTATCCAATATCCAGGGAGTTGAGGAAATGCGCTCTTTTTCCCGATTTGGATTAAGCGTTATCACTATTGTATTCAATGAAGGCGAGGACATTTACTTTGCCCGGCAGCTCATCAACGAAAGGTTAAAAGAAGCAGAAGAACAGATTCCCCCAGGTGTAGGTACGCCGGAGCTTGCCCCTGTTACAACCGGCCTTGGCGAAATTTACCAGTATGTTATTCACCCAAAAAAGGGGAGTGAAAATAAATACACTGCTATGGATCTGCGGACCATGCAGGATTGGATCGTTGGCCGGCAGCTAAGTGGAATTAAAGGTGTTGCCGAAGTAACAGCTTTTGGGGGTATCGCAAAACAATATGAAGTAGCTATTAATCCCGACAGGCTTAAGGGGATGAATGTTACCATTCCTGAAATACTTACGGCACTTGAAAAAAATAATGAGAATACGGGTGGTGCATACATCGACAGAAAACCAAATGCCTATTTCATACGAGGTGTTGGATTGGTAAAATCATTTGCTGATATTGAAAATATTGTGGTGAAACAACAGAATGGAATTCCGGTTTTAATAAGAGATGTAGCAAAGGTGCAATTTGGATCACCTCCGCGTTATGGTGCGATGACTTACAATGGGGAAAAGGAAGTGGTAGGTGGTTTAGTGCTGATGATGAAGGGGGCAAACAGTGCGGCCGTAGTAGCACTGGTAAAGGAACGGATGGAGACCGTAATAAAATCACTGCCCGAAGATGTAGTGATCGAACCGTTCCTGGATCGTACCAATTTAATTGACAGGGCTATCAATACGGTAAAGACAAACCTGATTGAAGGGGCGCTGATCGTGATCTTTATACTGGTTTTATTCCTGGGTAATTTCAGGGCAGGATTGATAGTAGCTTCGGCCATTCCTTTGTCTTTATTATTTGCCATGGCATTCATGAACCTGTTTGGTGTAAGCGCTAACCTGATGAGCCTGGGTGCAATAGATTTTGGATTAATTGTAGATGGCGCAGTTATCATTGTTGAAGCAACACTACATCATTTGGGATTGCGAAAAACACAAAAGGCCTTTACTCAAAAACAAATGGATGAAGAAGTATACCAGTCGGCATCAGCCATCAGGAGCAGTGCAGCTTTTGGCGAGATCATCATCCTCATTGTATATATCCCTATTCTTACACTTACGGGCATAGAAGGTAAAATGTTCAGACCCATGGCGCAAACAGTTGGTTTTGCCATACTGGGAGCATTGTTATTGTCAATTACATACATACCCATGATGTGTGCTTTATTTCTCCCAAAAAAAATAAATGACAAAAGAAATTTTTCAGTCCGAATGATGGATTTTTTTCAACGGCTGTACAGGCCATTAATTAATGGCGCCATTAAAATTAAATATGCTGTTGCCGGAATTGCTGTAGCACTTTTTATCATTACCTTAATTATTTTTAAAAACCTGGGTGGCGAATTTATTCCTACATTGGAGGAAGGTGATTACGCAATAGAATTTGTATTACCACAGGGGTCTTCCTTATCTCAAACAACAGAAACCATAATGCTTGCTGAGCGGATGCTGCTGCAATTTCCTGAAGTAAAAATGGTAGTAGGTAAAACGGGTGCTGCTGAAGTAGCTACCGATCCTATGCCGCCTGAGGCAAGCGATCTGATGGTGATTTTAAAAGATAAAAAAGATTGGAAAACAACAAATGATTTTTACGAGCTGGCCGACATAATGGGTGAAAAATTGCAAACCATCCCCGGTGTAATTGCAGAGCCCAGTCAGCCCATACAAATGCGGTTTAATGAAATGATGACAGGCATAAAGCAGGATGTAGCAATAAAAATTTTTGGTGAAAATTTAGACAGCCTTGCTATGTATGCAGATAAAGTTGCGGATGCTATACGGCCGATAAAGGGAATAACCCAGCCCCAGGTTGAACGCATTGATGGATTGCCACAAATTACTATTGAGTACGACAGGGCCAGGCTTGCAGGCTACGGTTTGAATATTGAAGACGTTAACCATGTTATCAGTGCTGCATTTGCCGGGGAAAAAGCCGGGTCTGTTTATGAAAATGAAAGAAGGTTCGACCTGGTATTGCGGCTCGACAGTATGTATCGTACTTCATTGGAAGATGTAAGCAATTTATATGTACCCATGAAAGATGGCAACCAGATCCCTTTGTCGCAGGTTGCAACGGTTTCTTTTAAAACAGGCCCGGCACAAATAAGCAGGGAGGCCGGAAAACGCAGGGTATATATCAGTTTTAATGTAAGCGGCAGAGATGTAGAAACTGTGGTGGAGGATGCACAGAAAATTTTGTCTGAAAAAGTGAAACTGCCGGTAGGTTATTATTATACATACGGCGGCACATTTGAAAATTTACAAAAAGCTTCTGCCCGTTTAATGATAGTGTTACCCATCGCACTTTTACTTATATTTTTTATGTTGTACCTCACATTTCATTCCTTTAAAGACGCTGCAATTATTTTTACGGCCATACCTATGAGTGCTATAGGTGGTGTGTTTGCATTGCTTATAAGGGGTATGCCTTTCAGTATTTCTGCCGGTATAGGGTTCATTGCTTTATTTGGAGTAGCAGTTTTAAATGGTATAGTATTGATAGGAATTTTTAATCAACTCAAAAAAGAAGGTATGCCCGATGTAATACAAAGGGTGCTTGAAGGAACAAGAATACGTTTGCGTCCTGTATTAATGACCGCTGCGGTAGCTGCATTGGGGTTTTTACCCATGGCATTAAGTAACGGGGCAGGCGCCGAGGTACAGCGGCCACTGGCAACTGTTGTTATTGGGGGATTGATAACAGCAACCATCTTAACATTAATTGTATTGCCTTGCCTGTACATTATTTTTTCAATAAAGCAAACAAAGATCATGAAGCCAATAACTACTTCACTTATACTGGTTGCATTATTTACATTTTCTGATGTTCATGCACAACTCACAGAGTACGGTGGACAACCCATGGTAAAAAGGATAACAATAAGTGATGCTGTAACGATGTCAAAAACCAACCTGCTTTATGATGTGAATACCGAACAGATTAACAAGGGCAGGGCCCAGGTTAAAACAACAACACTTTTACCAAAGACAGGTGTATTTGCAGAAAATGAAGACATGCGGCCAAGTGACAATAAAGGTATTTTAAAAATAGGCGTATCCCAAAATATGGCCTGGCCTGGTTTGTACAAAGCACAAAAGAACCTGTATGGAGAACAATTGAAATATTATGATCTTAATGCAGCAGCAATTGAAATACAGTTGAAAAGAGACCTGCGCACGGTATATTACCAACTCTGGTATTTGCAGGATAAGCAACAGCTTTATCGCCGTTTAGACAGTATTTATAAGTCATTGAGTGCTGCTGCTATATTGAAAGTGAAGACCGGCGACAGTCGGGGCCTGGATAGTATTGCAGCAAATGTGCGGATGAGTGAACTACAGGCAATGAACCGGCAGATAGATAAAGAAGTGCAGATACAGCAGCAGTCTCTGGTGCAAATCTTAAACAGTGCTGAACCGGTGCTTCCTGTAATGCAGCCTCTGGAAAAATTGCCGCTGCCGCCATTATTGATCGATAGTATGCATCCGCTCCTGGCATTACAATCGCAAAATATAAACATTGCAAATGCAGGGGTTAATGTTATCCGCAATGAGAATAAACCGGAGTTTACCGGGCGTTTTTTTAGCCAAAGATTGTGGGGAGCCAAAGATCCTTTTACAGGCTTTTCTGTTTCTGCTGCCATTCCTTTGTTTGGTGCCAGCGTATACCGGAATAAAGTTAAAGTGGCACAGGCCGATATAGCCATCCAGCAAAAACAATATGCGTATGATAAACAATTACTGAACATGCAGCAACTGCAAAAACAGCAGGAGGTTGAAAAGAACAACAGCATGCTTACATTTTATGAAACAGCAGGTTTGAGACAGGCTGATGAAATTATGAAGGCATCATCATTAGCATACCGTGCTGGCGAAATAAGTTTTGCAGAGCTGTCCCAGTTTCTTGCGCAGGCGATAGATATTCAAAAGAATTACCTGGAAAACCTGAATGAATATAATCAATCAGTCATCCGGTATTATTATTACATCAATCAATAAAATAAAAATGAAAAAGTATTTAATCATTCTAACAACCATGTTTGCTTTCGCTACGGTAATTGGTTCATGTAAGAATAAGCGTACTGTAGAAACTGAAAAAACAGAAAAGGAAGAAACAGCAGGGAGCCATGATGAGCATGAAGATGAAGATCCGAGTATGGCAAGCCTAACATCGGAACAGATTAAAAGTATTGGTATTGAACTGGGTGTTATTGAACAAAAGCAACTTACCGCCTCGTTAAAAACAAATGGGATATTAAAAGTGCCAAATCAAAACAAGGCAACTGTAAATTCCTTATACAGTGGTGTAATAAGATCATTATCTGTACAGCCGGGTAATTTTGTGAGAAAGGGCCAGGTTATAGCAACTGTTGCCAATCCTGAGTTTATACAGGTGCAGAGCGAGTACCTGAATGTAAATTCAAAGATCATCATGGCTGAACTTGAAGTAAAAAGGCAGAAAGAATTAAATGCAGGCAATGCAGGGGCATTAAAAAACCTGCAGGCTGCAGAATCGGAATTACGGTTATTGCGTACCGCCAGATCAACATTAGCACAACAGATACAATTAATGGGCGTTAACCCTGCAAGGCTTTCCAGCGGAAAACTGATCTCTGTGCTCGCCATAACAAGTCCTATCAGTGGGGTGGTAAGTAATGTGTTGGTAAGAATGGGTGCTTATGTAGATGTAACTACTGTAGTGGCCGAGATCGTTGATAATAGCCAACTTCACCTTGATTTGTTTGTGTATGAAAAAGATCTGCTAAAGCTGAAAAATAATCAATCAATTCATTTCACTATTACCAACAATCCCGGAAAGGAGTATGATGCCAAAATATTTTCATTAGGATCTTCATTTGAGGGAGACAGCAAAGCAGTTTCAGTTCATGCCCAGGTACAGGGTGATAAAACAGGTTTGATAGACGGGATGAATGTTACAGCTATCATAAGCCTGGAGAAAGCAACCGTACCTGCGGTGCCCTCAGAAGCAATTGTAAATTTTCAGGGACAGGATTATATTTTTATAGTAAAAGAAAATACAGAAGCAGCAAAAGATACAGTTAACCATGCAGCAGCAAAGGATACACATGATGAAAAGAGCAAAATCGTTTTTGAAAGGATACCTGTGGTTAAAGGGAATTCGGATGTGGGCTATACGGAAATAACCTTGCTGAAAGAAATTCCACAGGATGCAAAGGTTGCTGTAAAGGGTGCATTTTTTATTTTGGCAAAACAAACAAATACAGAAGGCCATCATTGATCAAATTATGAATATGAAATTGAATACAACAATGCCTGCATCATTAAAAACCTTTTACCGGCAGGAATTAGCTTTGGCTCATGAAGCATTTACAGCAAAAGATTACCGGCTAAGCTGGCAACACCTGGAAAGGGCTCATATACTGGGCCAGCCATACCCGGTAGCCCATACTGCGGTTCATTGGAAGATGTTGAAATTTGGCATTAAAATAAAAAGCAGCAAAGAAATTATCGGGCAAATTCCACGGTTATTATTTGGCGGGGTTAAATCGTTTGTAGGAAAAATTCCGGTAGGTAACACCGGGGGAGCCAATGTTCCTCCGCTGCAGCCTATGGAAATTCCGGAAGATCTTGCCGCAATAATTAACAAAACCAACAGTTTATAATTTCTATTTTTACAGTAAATAAAACAAACCAAAAAATGAAAAGAACATATTGCTGGAAATGCGTAATAATGCTTGCATCGGCTATAGGGATGATCAACACTTTTATATCTTAAGCCTTAAAATAAGGCTACTTAAAATAAAAGAAGTTGCAGCATGTGCTGCAACTTCTTTTAGTAAGATCAGTTTTTAATAATTTATAAATTTTTTAAGGCAGCAATAACAGCAACAGGATCGGCAGCTTTAAAAACGGTATTGCCTGCAACCAGCACATCTGCACCGGCATCAAGTATCGATTGTGCATTTTCTAAAGTTACACCTCCGTCAATTTCAATTTTTACATTCAACGAATGTTCATCGATCATTTCACGAAGCTGTTTGGTTTTGTGTAAGGTATTTGCAATAAATGATTGCCCTCCAAAACCAGGGTTAACGCTCATTAAGCAAACTAGGTCTATATCTGCAAGTATATCCTTCAATGCTTCCACAGGTGTATGTGGGTTAACAGCCACACCGGCCTGCATACCTAAACTTTTTATCTGTTGAATATTGCGG
>JBBSJI010000100.1:0-9968 GCA_038257425.1 Chitinophagales bacterium | reverse complement strand
TATCTGCAAGCTTTAGAAATTTCTTTTGTTCCATGTTCTAATAGCAATTAAACAATAAATCTATTAAACAATTAAACCCTTTTATAATTACTGTATTCAAACGGCCTCCATCCAAACTTGCGCCATAAAAAATATAATATCCTGTGCTTTGCGTTTTTAAAATTTTTCTTTTTTACATCCAGCTCAAATGTCCAGTCTTCCATACTCACCAGGTTTTTCATCACGGCGGGATGTGTTCCTGTAAAAACAGTTACCGAATCAATTCTGGTATAATCAAATCCGGCAGGTTTCTTTTTTTGTTCTTCCACCCATTCTTCATGCTTACCATCACTGCTCCACAGCATTCCAAAATCAGTATATTTTTTTTGCATGGCGATAGGATTTCTCACCCAGCCATAATGATAAATATAAGCATCAATCAGTTTTACATGCAGTTTCCTGCCATCCAGCCTGAAACCCTGTGCATCAAGCCAGCTTCGTATCCTCTTATCATTACGTATCACCCTTATTTCTTTTGAATACCAACTCCTGCCATCGCCAATGAATTTATAACTTCCATAAAAATGATGATAATGGAAAAGAAGGCCTTCTACCCTTTTATCATCCTTATATTTTTTCATTGCATCCAATATCACCCGGTGATATTGCTCATGAAACGCTTCATCTGCCTGTATGTAAAAGAGCCAGTCGCTGTCGGGCGAAACCGCATCCATTGCTTTATTGGTTTCAACTGCCAGTACTTTTCCACCCTCACGTAAACTGTTATCCCAAACCGAATGAATGATCTTTATTTTATCAGATTTAATTGAGCCGATCAGTTCATTTGTTTCATCTTCCGAATCGCCCAGGCTAACGATCATTTCATCAACTATTGGTAATAGGGATGTAATTGATTCTACCACCGGGTAACCATACTTCACCGCATTCTTTACAAAAGTGAATCCGCTTACTTTCATACCCCTGTCCCCTAAAGGGGAACTTAGATTTAATGTTTATAATTAATTTTAATCAGCTTTTAACTCAAATCTTTTAAATCTCAGCATTATCACTATTGTTATATACTCTTCAAAAGCCCCCTTCAGGGGGTTTGGGGGTATTTACTTATATGAGCGCTGCGTTGGTTTTACAATCTCAAATGTCAATGGCTCTGTATTCATTTGCCAGTCACTATCTCCTTTGTATTCCCATGCTGCAACATAACTGTAATTGTCATCGTCACGTTTGGCTTCACCATCTTCCGTTTGTGATTCTTCCCTGAAATGGCCGCCACAACTTTCATTCCTGTTCAAGGCATCCTTACACATCAGCTCACCTAATTCAATAAAATCTGCTACCCTACCTGCTTTATCCAGCTCAGGATTCATTTCATTTATATCGCCCGGTATCTTCACATCGCTCCAGAATTCTTTTTTCAATGCCTGTATCTCAGTAATGGCTTCCTGCAAACCCTTTGCATTTCGGGCCATGCCGCATTTTTCCCACATGATCTTTCCCAGGCGTTTGTGAAAACTTTCCACAGTTTGTTTTCCTTGTATACTCATCAGTTGATTAATCCTGTCACTAACTGCTTTTTCAGTTTCTTCAAAGGCGGGATGCGAAATTGGTATGGATGAAGTGCGGATATCATCTGCCAGGTAATTACCCAATGTGTAAGGGATAACAAAATAGCCATCGGCTAATCCCTGCATCAATGCACTGGCACCAAGCCTGTTTGCACCATGATCGCTGAAGTTTGCTTCTCCTAAACAATATAACCCATCAACAGAAGTTTTTAATTCATAATCAACCCACAAACCACCCATGGTATAATGCACTGCCGGGTAAATACGCATTGGCATTTCGTACGGATTTTCGCCAGTGATCTTTTCATACATCTCAAACAGGTTGCCGTATTTTTCTTCTACCACTGCCTTACCTAATTGAATTATGGAATAATCTTCTGCATTTTCATTCCCAGTTTTTCCTGCTTCAATTTTGCCATAACGTATAATAGCATCTTTAAAATCAAGGTAAACAGCAAGTTTGGTTGTACCCACGCCATAACCTTCGTCGCATCTTTCTTTTGCAGCTCTTGATGCTACGTCTCTTGGTACCAGGTTCCCGAATGCAGGGTATCTTCTTTCTAAATAATAATCCCTTTCTTCTTCAGGGATTTCAATTGCTTTACGGTTATCATCTTTCTTTTTAGGTACCCATATCCTTCCATCGTTTCGTAAGCTTTCGCTCATCAAGGTTAATTTGCTTTGATAATCGCCACTTACCGGGATACAGGTTGGGTGAATTTGTGTGAAACAAGGATTGCCAAACCATGCTCCTTTTTTATGTGCCTTCCAGGCTGCAGTAACATTGCTGCCCATGGCATTGGTACTTAAATAAAATACATTACCGTACCCACCGGTGCATAATAAAACCGCATGACCAAAATGTCTTTCTAATTTTCCATTCACCAAATCTCTGGCAATGATTCCCCTTGCCTTACCATCTATCTTTACAATGTCCAGCATTTCGTGGCGGTTGTACATGGTTACATTACCAAGAGCTACCTGTCTTTCCAAAGCACTGTATGCACCCAACAATAATTGCTGGCCTGTTTGGCCAGCAGCATAAAATGTACGCTGTACCTGTGTACCGCCAAAACTACGGTTGCTTAACAACCCTCCATATTCTCTTGCAAAAGGAACGCCCTGTGCCACACATTGATCAATAATGGCTGCACTAACTTCGGCCAGGCGGTGTACGTTAGCTTCTCTTGCACGGTAATCCCCTCCTTTCACCGTATCATAAAATAAACGGAAAACAGAGTCGCCGTCATTCTGGTAATTTTTAGCTGCATTAATACCACCCTGTGCTGCAATACTGTGAGCCCGGCGTGGACTATCCTGGAAACAAAATGCTTTTACTTTATATCCCATTTCACCAAGCGAAGCGGCTGCAGAAGCGCCTGCCAGACCTGTACCCACTACAATGATTTCAAGCTTGCGCTTGTTGGCAGGATTAACGAGTTTTACATGGCCCTTGTAATCGGTCCATTTTCTATCCATCTCGCCATGTGGTATTTTTGAATCTAAAGACATTTTGTATCTGTTATTAGTTAATTGTTATTGGTTATTTGGTGGTTGCTGCTTATCATTTCTTATTTACTGCCTTTAATTTATCCATCCTGCATAAATAGATATTGGCATTGCGGCAAATATTAAACAGATCAGCAGTGAAAAAACAAAGCCAACATTTTTTATCAGTGGAAAATATTTTTTATGTGTTAATCCAAAGGTTTGAAAAGCACTTTGAAAACCATGAACCAGGTGCCAGAAAAGCGAAATAACTCCAAGCACATAGATAATAACTACCAAAAGATCCTGGAAAACAGTGATCATGGCTTTATAAAGGTTATGTGCTTCCTGGTTGGCATAATCTCCCAGTGTAGTTGTTTCCAGCACGGCAACATTTGCCATGCCGCCAAATCTTGATGGTACCCAAAAATGGTATAGATGTAATACAAGGAACATCAGTATCAGTGTGCCCAGCAAGCCCATACTGCGGCTGTACCATTTGCTGTTTTGGCTTGACTTGTTCACTGCATATTTTACCGGCCTTGCACTTACGTTCTGCTTCCATAAAATAAGTCCCTGTATGATGTGTAAGAGCAACCCGATAAATAACCCGATCTCAAAAGTGCGTATAAAAAGATTACTGCCCATAAAGTGGCCCCAGTGATTAAACGTCTGTCCCCCATCATCATAAAAGATCATGGCATTAATGGTGCAGTGAACAATAAGGAAAGAGATGAGGAAAAAACCGGTTAGCCCCATGGTAATTTTTTTACCGATAGAGGATTTAAAAAAATGTTTCCAGGTCATATGAGAGAGTTAGATTTTGAGTTGGTCCCGATAGCTATCGGAAACAAAAATACGACAGGTCAGCCAAAAACAATCTTCATTATATCTTTTTATAGTAATCTTTTGATCATCATATCATCTACCTGTTGAAACACCAATTCGGGTTTTAATGTTCGCCATTGGGGGAAATCGAGCAGCTCAATATAGTTGGTTAACCTTGCCTGTACAAAATCGTATTGACTTTGTGATGGCATATTCAGGATAACAACCCAGCCTCCAACATCTTCCAGTTGTTCCCGCCAGTCTTCATAATAACTATCATCGCTGCTGTGAAAATTCAACACATTTTCAGCTATCAATATAAATTTTGTGATGCCCCGGGCAAACATAATATCAGTTATATCCCTTCTTAGCATCATGATATCATTTTCTATTGCATCATTCCATTCGCCCAATAATTCAATGATGGCATAGTGGAGATCATAATCTACAAACAAAATTTTCATGTATAATGTTCGGGAGCTAAAATCATCCCATTGGGGATGAATGTAATAATTGTAAATGGTATTGGAGAATTCAAATTCACTGTAATCCCGCCCGTAAAATGGCGATAGTTTATCTTCTTCGGCTGCGTACAAATGGCGCCAGTTGTAATATGGTTCTATATTTTGCAATTGGTTGCCTTTCTTTCTGCAAATTTCGGTATTTCTTCAAAGCATCTGCGTAAATATTGGTTAAAAAAAGAGGGTTGCCAAACCATTGACAACCCTTTACACTTATTAACCGTAATATTTTTATTGTACCACTATTCTCTCAGTAAAAATAAATTTATTGCTGGCATCTGTTACTTTAACCATGTACATTCCTTTTGCAATTTTTTTGCTTAAGGCAACTCTTTCAACCTGTGTTTTTGCATTCACCGTTACAATGGTATTTGAGAGCGGCTTGCCTGAAAGATCTGTAATGGTAACATTGTATTTACCTGCAGCCTGTCCATCAAAATAAATACTGAATTCACTTGATGTTACTGGATTAGGGAAGATATGCGCCTCATTGGTTAAAACCGGAACAACAGGTTTAAAATCGGCAAATACCCTTGCAGCATCAACTTCTTTTTGATAAAGCAGGTTACCATTAGCAAGATCAGATGCATTGTAAACCATATCCGAACCTTCAATCAAGGTTGCATTAAAATCAGTCATTGAAAACTTGTAATAACCTGCAAAAGTATTGGCGCTGCATACTACTACATTGCCATCTTTGTCAACAGCTGCACCATTGGTACTGTAATTATCAGGTAAACCGCTGATGTATCCGATTTGTTTGGCAACACGGGTCTCCACATCTAAAGTAAATACATAATGGTTTGCAGAGATGATGTATAATTTATTGTAAGCATCAGCGATCATATCGCCACCCCAACTGGTACATTTATTTTTAATAGAAACAGTTTTGTTTGCTTCATCATCCATAACAGGCCCCAGGTCGGTAATCGTTACTTTTTTACCGGTGGTGAATTTTACCAGGCGGCTACCATCGTTCGTTAATGCATAACCATTACCATCTGCAGCAATAACCATACGGGTAAAATGATTGGCCTCGTCATTTAATGCTGCATTGGTATTTAAGAGCGAAGAAGTTACTGTATAATATTTTTGTGCATCGCCCTTTGCATTCAGATCAAGCCAGCGCAATTCGCCCACCCTCATTGGAGTAAAGAACAATTTGTTTTGATTTTTGTCGTAAGCTGCGGCTGCAACCATAGTTTCAGTTGGCCTTTGCAGGCTTGCAGATGCGGTTTTGGTATCAGCATCCATCATTACGAATGATGTTTTATCCCGCTGGTAAACATCCTGAACGATCTTGCCTGATGTAATATCCACCTGGCGGATATTCATCCATAAAAAGTCACGGTTACCGTCGCCGGTAATTGCAAATGTTTTGCCGGCATCCTGTGCGGAGGCGATGAAGCTTGCTGCAATAAAAGTAGTTGAAAGTAAAAGTTTAATATTCATAAGTGGAGTTTTTTGTTTTAGATAGATACGTAAATTAGTTAATTTACATAAATCAGACAAGATTTTTTTATGAATGGTTGCTTTCCAGAGATTTTTTAACGCTGCCGTGTTTCAAAAGTAAAGTTTTGGCGGCTTCATAATCATCCAGCTTCATTTTTTCCATCAGCATTTTTACACCCCTGTCTACCAGTTTATCGTTGGTCAGTTGCATGTTCACCATTTTATTATCCTCCACCCTTCCCAGTTGTATCATTACCGATGTTGAGATCATGTTGAGTACCAATTTTTGAGCTGTGCCGCTTTTCATGCGGGTACTGCCGGTCACAAACTCCGGACCTACCAGCACTTCGATGGGGAAATCGGCCACGGCACTCAATGGAGCACCTTCATTACAGCAGATGCTGCCGGTTAATATATTTTTTGACTTACATTGCTGCAGGGCGGAGATCACATAAGGTGTAGTGCCGCTGGCGGCAATGCCAATAACAACATCTTTTTCATTGGCGGAATGTTCCTGCAGGTCAACCCATCCCTGCTCTACATCATCTTCAGCAAATTCCACCGCTTCGGTGATGGCCTTATTGCCCCCGGCAATGATACCTATCACCAAACCATATGGCACTCCGAATGATGGCGGGCATTCACTGGCATCTACAATACCTAGCCGGCCGCTAGTGCCGGCACCAAGGTAAAATAAGCGGCCACCCAACAGCATCTTATCAACAATGGCCTGAACAAGCGGCTCTATCTGGGGAATAGCTTTTTCAATAGCACTGGGTACTGTTTTATCTTCTTTATTGATATTGGCCAATAATTCCATTGCTGACATTTTCTCAAGATGCCTGTAATTTGATTCAGATTCTGTTATCCTTTTAAACTCCATAGTTTTTAGCGGTGAAATTTTACCAATCCGTCCATTGGCTTTTTAATTACTTTACCCAATTGAAGCTCGTATGAATTGCACATGTCTTTTAAAACATCTTTAAACCCAAATGCCACGCTGCCTGTAAAATTGATGGGCATGGTCCAGCTTTCTTTGTATTTATAAACATGCTGAAAGAAAAAATCATTAAAACTGTCTTCAATGATATTCTCTACCATATAATGCCCCCGGTTCTCTACTAAAAAATCGGTAAATGCTGCCAGGTAACGGTTTGGGAGAGGCTTTTTATACACTGCACTAAGTATCTCATCACTAGTGGTGTTGTATTTTGCATTAAAGCGGTCCATCAGGTCCTCATCAAAGGTTTTATACAGAAAATACTGGATCACTTTTCTGCCAAGGTAAGCGCCACTACCCTCATCACCTAATACATAACCAAGTCCGGGGCTGTTCTTCACAATTTTTTTGCCGTTGTAATAACATGAATTGGAACCGGTGCCCAGAATGCAGGCAATCCCTTTTTTGTGGCCGCAAAGTGCCTTGGCAGCACCCATCAGGTCATGATCAACAGCAATAACTGCTTTTGTAAAAACCTGGCCAATGGCTTTTTTTACGAGCTTAACATTATCGGCATTACTGCAGCCGGTGCCATAAAAGAAAACTTCATCCGGTTCGGTTTTCTTAAATTTTACCTGAAGTTCCTCCTTAATGATATATTCAATTTGTTCTGCTGAAAGAAAATAAGGACTTAGCCCCTGGGTATAAAAGGTTCGGGTAGATTTTCCGTTCAATAAACACCATTCTGTTTTGGTTGAGCCACTATCTGCTATTAATTTGATCGCCATTATTTTGATTGTGTATTATAAATTGAAGGTAAATCATTTTAATAATAAAGCTGTATTAAGCCACAAGTTATAAGCTGCAATGGATAAGCAAAATAATAAAAGGATCTTTTCAAAAACCTGCGGGGATCTTTCAAACGATCGTTATGCAGCAGCTTTATCCCTTGTAGCTGCATTCCCCTTGCCGCTTCTTCCTATCTTCGCAAAATGAATAACAAAAAAATACAGGTTTGGTTGCCCTTACTTTTTAGTATCACCATGATCCTGGGTATGTACTTCGGATATAAAATGCGGGATAATATGCCCGGCAAAAGTTTCTTTTTTGCTGAGAAGCGCAGGCCTATGCAGGAAATAATTGACCTTATCAATAATCGGTATGTAGATGATGTGGATATGAAAGCCATTGCCGATACTGCCATACAGGCCATGCTGAGCAAGTTAGATCCCCACTCTGTTTTTATACCGGCAGAAGAACTACAGCAGGTAAATGAAGAATTGGTGGGTAAGTTTTTTGGTATTGGTATTGAATTCAACATTTTTGATGATACCCTGCACGTGGTGAATGTTTTAAAGGATGGCCCGGGCTATAAAGCAGGATTGCTTACCGGTGATAAATTGATAAAGATAGATGACAGTGTGGTGGCAGGTAAAAAAACCAATGCTGATGCTTACAGAAAACTTTTAAGGGGAGACAGGGGAACAAAAGTAACTGTGGCCTTTTTACGCAACATGGTTAAAAAGCAGGCTACTATTACCCGTGATGCTATACCGCTAAGCAGTGTTGATGCCAGTTATATGATAAACAATACTACAGGTTATATAAGGTTGAACAAGTTCTCGTCGCAAACCTACCGTGAATTCATGGAATCGCTGGAGGCATTGAACAAGGCAGGCTTAAAAGAATTGATACTTGACCTGAGAGGTAATGGTGGTGGTATTTTAGATGAAGCAGTTGAGATAGCTGATGAATTTTTAGCCGGTGATAAATTAATTACTTACACAGAAGGAAAGCATGTAGAGAAAAAAGAATACCGCTGCCGCCGCAATGGCCAGTTTGAAACGGGTAAGCTGGTTGTTTTAGCCGATGAGGGCAGTGCCAGCGCCAGTGAAATTTTAATGGGAGCTTTGCAGGATTGGGACAGGGCCACGATCATCGGCAGGCGCACATTTGGTAAAGGCCTTGTACAGGAACAATTTGAGCTGGGCGATAAGAGTGCTTTAAGATTGACCATTGCCCGGTATTTTACACCGGTTGGCAGAAGCATTCAGCGCCCATACAGCCAGGGCAGTAAAGCCTATTACGAAGAGATCAGCGATCGTTTTGATCATAGCGGCAAAGCAGATTCGGCAAAAGTTGATACCGGCAGAATATTTAAAACCAAGGCGGGAAAGATCATTTATGAAAAAGGCGGTATCTCACCGGATTATTTTGTGGCATTGGATACTGCAGGCTTTACCAAAAACTCGGCACTCATTTTCAGCAGGGGTACCATTAATAATTTTGCATATAACTTTTACCTGCAGAATCTAAATCAATTAAAGAATTTTAAAAATCCCAACGATTTTATAAAAGGATTTGTATTTACCGAAGCGCATTGGAAACAGTTTTTACAGGCAGCAGAAAAAGATACCGTTACTTTAATTGCAGCTTCACCCAAAGAAAAAGAAGATCTTACCAACCGCATCAAATCAGCCATTGCCAGGCATTTATGGCGTACCGAAGGTTTTTTTGAAGTAATGAATACCACAGATGCAGGCATCAAAAAAGCAATGGAGGTATTGAGTAAATAAAAAAGCCTCCACAATGGAGGCTCTCAATGTTTTAATAATCGTGGCTAAGTTTTCATAGCGCAATTATTGGTCTGTCTTTGCACGGATACCGGATCTGAGTTCTTTGGTTGGTTGGATTGGTTTTTTCATTGGATAATTAACAATACAAAGATGCAGGCTTTACAAACTGCAGACTGTAGTTTACCACATTAAAAGCGGGTAGCTGTCTTTCTATTTATTATCTCATGCATTCTATTCCCATCATCTCATTTTCCTACCTTTGCCGCAAATAACGATTCTATATGTGGCTAAATAATATACTGGAGACCATAGGAAATACCCCCCTCATAAAATTAAACAACATTACAAAAAACCTGCCCTGTACAGTATTAGCCAAGGTTGAATATTTTAACCCGGGCAACTCTATTAAGGATCGCATGGCTTTAAAAATGCTTGAAGTAGCCGAACAGGAAGGAAAGATCAAGCCCGGCGGAACCATCATTGAAGGTACCAGTGGGAATACCGGTATGGGACTGGCATTGGCCGCTTGCGTAAAAGGCTACAAATGTATATTTACCACTACCGATAAGCAATCAAAGGAAAAGGCTGACATATTAAAGGC
>JBBSJI010000099.1:0-10108 GCA_038257425.1 Chitinophagales bacterium | reverse complement strand
TTTTAGCAGATATTTGTTCAACAAAGATGTTAACCCCTTTTCTCCATAATCATTTAACAGAAGCAGGCCTGGATGAGGCGGGACGTGGATGCTACGCCGGACCCGTATTTGCGGCTGCTGTAATTTTACCAAAAGATTTTCATCATCCCATACTGAACGACAGCAAGCAGCTTAATGAAAAACAAAGAGACCTGTTAAGGCCAATCATTGAAAAAGAAAGTATAGCGTTTGCCGTTGCATCGGTGGATAACGATACAATTGACAGTATAAATATTTTACAGGCCAGCCTTACCGCTATGCACCTGGCTTTAGAAAAATTAAAAACCATTCCCGGGTTTTTATTGGTAGATGGCAACCGGTTCAAACCTTATAAAAAAATTCCGCACCAGTGCATTATAAAGGGAGATGGCAAATATGCTTCCATTGCTGCCGCCAGTATTTTAGCTAAGACCTACCGGGATGAATTTATGCAGAACATTCATGCCTCGTTTCCGCATTATGGCTGGGATACCAATAAAGGATATGGAACAGCTACTCACCGCAATGCCATTGAACAATATGGGCTTTGCTGCTATCACCGCAGGAGTTTTAATATACTGCCATCACAAATGGAGTTAGCGATAGAAAAGGAAAAGTGATCCCTAATCAAAAATAAATTCGCCTTTGCCCTGCCTGATGATTGTCCACTCATCTGTAGTACAATCAACAACTGTTGATGGTATCATATTTCCTATACCACCGTCAATTATAAAATCTACCTTATCGCCAAAATTTTCATAGATCACTTCGGGATCTGTATATTCTTCCACCATTTCTCCGGGTAAGGAGGCACTTAAAATGGGATTGCCCAATTCATCCAAAATGTATTGACAAATAGTATTATCCGGCACCCGTATACCTACAGTGGATTTTTTGCTCTGCAAAATTTTGGGTACCTGCTTACTGGCAGGCAGTATGAATGTGTAAGGACCGGGCAAATAGCTTTTCAGCATGCGGTACAGCGGCGTATCAATGGGTTTTGTAAAATCGCTTAAGTGGCTTAGGTCTCGGCAAATGAAAGAAAGCTGGGCCTTTTGGGGATCTACATTTTTGATCTTGCATATTCTTTCTATGGCTTTGTGCTGGTGAATATCGCATCCCAGCCCATAAATGGTATCGGTGGGATATACGATCACGCCCCCGTCTTTCAGGCATTGGGCCACCTGCTTGATCAACCTGGGTTGTGGATTATCGGGATGTATCTGAATTAACACGTTGTTTATTTAAAGAGATATGAATAAGTAACTGCAGGTAATGTATAATTTTAAAAAGTTGTCAGGTTGAGCTTGTTGAAACCGGGGCTATATTAGGTTAACCCGTCTTCGACAAGCTCAGACTGACAGTGAAATTATTAATAAGGATTTAAAACTGATACACTAACCAATTGCTGCACAACTTACTAAAATCATTTTAATCCATTACTTTTGTGGCAATCAAAAATATTAAATATTAAATCAATAAATATTAAATTCCTATGTCAGTTATATGCGTTGGTACCATGGCTTTTGATGCTATTGAAACTCCTTTTGGTAAAGTAGATCAGATTGTGGGCGGATCGGGCACTTATGTAGCTTATGCAGCCAGCAATTTTGTAACCCCCATTCAGCAAATATCCATTGTTGGTTACGATTTTCCGCAGGAAGAAATGAATGAATTAAAAAAACGGGGTGTGTCATTAGAAGGTGTGGAGATTGTAAAAGATAAAAAGTCTTTTTTCTGGAGTGGTAAATATCATATGGACATGAACAGCCGTGATACATTAATTACCGACCTGAATGTACTGGAAGATTTCAACCCTATTGTTCCGGATAGTTACCAGGGAGCTGAGTTTTTAATTTTAGGTAACCTGATGCCTAAATTACAAATGAGTGTGATAGATCAGTTGAAAGTGCGGCCAAAGCTTATCGTGATGGATACCATGAATTTCTGGATGGATATTGCCATGGATGACCTGAAAGCTGTTTTGAAAAAAGTTGATGTGCTGCTGGTGAATGATGCAGAAGCAAGACAGTTAAGCGGTGAGCTTTCTTTGGTTAAAGCAGCCCGTGAGATCATGAAGATGGGACCGCAATTCCTGATCATTAAAAAAGGAGAGCATGGCGCTTTATTGTTTCATGAGAATCATGTTTTCTTTGCACCGGCCCTGCCGCTGGAAGATGTATTTGATCCCACCGGGGCAGGTGATACTTTTGCAGGAGGTTTTATAGGACATCTTGCTAAAACAAAAGACATCAGTTTTGAGAATATGAAAACAGCCATTATTGTAGGGAGCGCCATGGCCAGTTTTTGTGTAGAAAAATTTGGACCTGAGCGTTTAAAAGAAATTACCAAAGCAGATATTGATGCCAGGTTAACTGAGTTTGTGCAGTTGGTTAATTTTGATATTGATTTGGTATAATGATTTGAACTTTGACAAAGATTTTATAAACAAGATTGGCAACCTTACAAACAAAAAACATATGCTTGAAATAATTGCTGTTATATTTCTTTCAAAGAAAAACGGAAAACTTGCCGAACAAAAAGGGCTTAAGTCAGGCACATGGATACTATACAGCGTTCTTTGCTGGATAGGATTTGAAGTGGTTGGTGTTTTACTCGGTATGATGTTATTCGGCCAGGATAATATTATGCCCGTTTATTTAATGGCTTTATTACTTGCAACTTCCAGCTATTTCTTTATACGCTCCATCCTAAATAAAAAGCCTGATAGTATGGATGATGACATTAACAGGATTGGTGTTAGAGATCTGTATCCTTAGGTAAATCATTCTCTTTATAGCTAAAGATCCCCCGATCTTATATCTTCTGTATCTCTTGCAATGGGTACACCGGCAGGATCCAGGATGAGCGCCTCCTGAATTGGCGTGGTTCCTAAGGACTCCCCGCTGATCATTATTTTATAACCATTTTCATATTCCGTAAAATAACCACAGGGAAAAGCAAAAAATCCATTAGGCAACAGTACCCTGGTTGGTTGCTGAAAGCCCCAGCCGGTAATTTTTTGGTTCAGGATATGGGCTTTGAATGCTTCATCGAATGTCATAAAAACAGGATTTTAATTTATCAATATAATATTATAACGAAAGTCCGTTCAACAGCCCATCTTTACCGGAGATGAGCCAAATATTTTCGCCATCAAACAAAACCTGCTGTGGTTGCCATGCGGTAAGGTCGGTTAGCTTCACCAGCAATTTTGTTTTATGATTGTATTGCAGCAAATGATCTGCATACAGCAGCCAGATATTTTCATCATCTGCTTTTAATAATTTTGTTTTATCGGTTTCAACCAGATCATCTGCTAAAGACGAAACAGCTACCTGATGTTTTAATTTGAGTTTTGCAGCAAGTATGCTAAGCTTACCATCACTTAAAACATAGGTAAATTTGTTAGTGGTTATCAGATCGGGCTGGTCATTAAAATTATTTTCAAAAATATTGGCTGCCAGCTTACCTTTTATTTCAAGCCCGTCGTGGCTAAAGGCAGTAAATATTTTCACGCAGGGAATATCTTCTACAAAAATAGATGCCTTAACTGCACAGGTTGTATCTAATAAAACGCCATCATAACCCAGCTCCACCCAGTTATCGCCTTCGGCATTGGCCAAAATTTTATTATCAAAATAATAGGGTTGGCGGCTAAGGCCATGTGCAATAAAGCGGCTCCAGGCAACGGTATCTTTTTGCAGATCGTACGCAATGATGCAGCCGTAATTGTAGATAGCTGTGCTATAAAGTATCCCGTATTTTATAATTGGTTTAGTAAGCAGTGGGCCAAAAGGCAGTGTCTTAATTAACTTCCCATCAGCCAGACTAATTTGCACAGCCTTTGGTTCTTCTTTTTGGGATACCGCAGCATAAATAATATTGTCCGCTACAAAAACCGGCACAACCGTTTTATAGTTGTTTTTATACGCCCATTTCAGGCTCCCGTTATTTTTATTGTAGGCATATAAATGATAATCGTTGGCATTAAAAAGTATTATACTGTCGTGAATAGTGATGGAAGAATAAAATTTATCTAATTGCCCTTCATTAAATACCTGTTGAGAGCGGAAGAATTCTTTCTGAGCCTGTACAGGCAAAATACAAAATAAAAAAAAGTAAATGCTAAACAAGCTGAATTTTTTGATCCCTGCCTTCATAATTTTAATGTTTATGACTGTCCGGATGCTGTTATTGAACGTTTACATAACGGGGTTTATAAAAAAAATGAAAACCTTTGTTAAAAAGATTTTCATTTTAATAAATGCAGCCAGGTTCTTAACCCATGCTATAACTACTTTGTTATCCCTTCCAGCGCAAACAAAAACGCAAATTCCCTTGCCCTATCCTTTAATACCTTAAACCTGCCAGATGCTCCGCCGTGTCCTGCTTCCATATCGGTATGTAGCAGCAACACATTATTATCTGTTTTCATTTCACGCAGTTTGGCTACCCATTTAGCCGGTTCAAAATATTGTACCTGGCTATCGTGCAGGCCGGTAGTGATAAGCATATTGGGGTATGCCTGTTTGGTTACATTATCATAAGGCGAGTACGATTTCATGTACATATAACTTTCCTTATCTGCCGGGTTTCCCCACTCATCGTACTCGTTTGTTGTTAAAGGAATGGATGCATCACTCATGGTAGTTATCACATCTACAAACGGAACCTGTGCAACAACCCCACGCCACAGATCAGGCCGCATATTTACCACGGCTCCCATCAGCAATCCGCCGGCACTGCCGCCGCTGGTATATAAATGGGCTTTGCTGGTATATTTATTGGCCAGTAAAAATTCGGCACAATCTATAAAATCAGTGAAAGTATTTATCTTCTTCTTCATCTTGCCATCTTCGTACCAGTACCTGCCCATTTCCTGCCCGCCACGAATGTGTGCAATAGCATAAGCAAAGCCACGGTCAAGCAAACTCAGGCGCACACTGCTGAATGAGGCTTCCATACTTGCACCGTAAGAACCATAGCCGTACAGCATTAAAGGCGCATTGCCATCTTTTTTAAAACCCTTTTTATATACAATAGAGATGGGGATCTTAGTACCATCCTTGGCGGTTGCAAAAACCCTTTCTGTTTCGTAATCGGTAACATTATATCCGCCCACAACTTCCTGCTGCTTCATCAGCTTTTTTTCTTTGGTGCTCATGTTGTAATCGTACACAGAACCGGGTGTTGTTAACGATGTATAATTATACCGCATAACATCCGTATTGTAGTCGGGGATATAGGCCAGGTTTGCTGCGTATGCAGCTTCCTCAAATGGAAGGTAGTGCGAGCTATTGTCTTTGGTATTTAAAATATGTATTTGTGTTAACCCGACTTTACGCTCGGATATGGCCATATAATTTTTAAAGAGGTCAAACCCTTGAATCAAAATTTTATCATCATGTGCAACCAGGTCCGTCCAGGATGTTGAATCGGTTTTATTTTCAGCACTGGTCATAATTTTAAAATTCTTTGCATTGATGTTGGTGCGTATATAAAATTTATCGTTGGCATGATCTACATTGTACAGCACTTCTTTCATCCTTGGTTGAAATACGGTAAATGTTCCTTCTGGCTTATTGGCATCCAGCCATTTTATTTCTGATGATAAGGTAGCCTGCGAAGTGATCAGGATAAATTTATCTGACTTGGTTTTACCTACGCCAATATAATTGGTGGGATCCATTTCTTCATACACAGTTTTATCTGTTGCAGCATCGGTACCAAGCTTATGCCTTTTAATTTTTTCAGATAAAAGTGTTACCGGATTTTTTGAAGTATAAAACAAAGTGAGGTTATCATTTGCCCAAACCGGGTCTCCTTCTGTGTTTGGAATCTTGTCTTTATAAATCTCTCCGGTTTCCAGGTTCTTTACATAGATATGATATTGTCTTCTGCTCAACATGTCAACACCATAAGCCAGTAATTTATTATCCATGCTTACGTCAAACCCGGTTGCTGAAAAATAACTATGCCCTTCTGCCATGGCGTTCACATCCAGCAGCACTTCTTCTGCAGCCTGCAGGCTGCCCTTCTTCCTGCAATACACAAAATAATCTTTGCCTTCAACCAGGCGGCTGTAATAAAAATAGCCGTTCTTAAACACCGGTACACTCTCATCCTTTTCTTTTATCCTCGCTTTCATTTCAGTATATAAATTTTCCTGCAATGTTTTGGTTCCGCTCATCATGGTATCATAATAAGCGTTCTCTGCTTTAAGGTAATCAACCACTTTACTACTGTCAGGGCCTTTTTTAAAAAAATCATTCATCCAGTAATAATTATCAATACGGATATCGCCATGGGCAACCAGTTCTTTTGGTTTTTTTTCTGCAACAGGAGCTGCAATACTATCCGCCCATTTGTAAGTTGTATTTGTCATTTTCGATTCTTTACTTTCATTATTAGTACATGATAAAAATACCAACGCAGCAATAACAATTGCCGGCATGATCTTGTTTTGCATAAACTGTTGTTTTAGTTGATAAATTATTTTACTTGCCACGAATAACACTAATGAACACAAATAAGTAAAAGTAATTCGTGAAAATTCGTGTTATTCGTGGCAACTTTACTTGTCCTCGTCAAAGATGAGGGCGGGTTAGCTTTTCCTAGCCAGTACAATTGTATTTTTAAATTGCTTTTTCTTTCCATTTAAATTATATACTTCGGTAAATATAATATAGATACCAACAGGAAGTTTTTGAAATTTTTCTCCCAGCCCATCCCAGCGATAATTTCCTTTAATACCGCACAAGGCATTACGCTGCAGGTAACGTACGGGCCTGCCGTTTGCATCAAAGATGGTAATATTGGCAACATAGCCTGCAGATGGGAAATTGTAATCAATGGTTGCAAAATCATCCATGCCATCATTATCCGGCGAAATAATTTCAGGACTTACTGTTATTGTTCCCTGCACCTGCAGATCTATACGGTATTGTGAATTTTTATACGTTGGCGTACCATAGCCAACACTGGTTGCTGCACTATGCCAGTTATCCTGGTTTTGTGTGGCGGCATTATAATCAATCCGTTCCAAAGCAACGCCTTCCCGGTTATCGATCAGTTTAAAATGCCATTTTTCATCATACTTTAATTCATCAACTATATTTCCCTGTGCATTTAAAATGATCGCATCACCTTTATCATCATTAAATGATGGCATAGAAGCCACAGTTACAAAAGCATCCATATTCAACGTGATGAAATCTCTTTTTACAATGGATTGGTCCACGGTGATCACTATAAAATCCTGCGGAAAAAATAAATAGTTATCTGCACTCAGTTGTTTGATATTGCTGATAACTCCCGTACTGCTTCGGTTGGCAATATAGGTTTGTTTAAGGTCGATAATTTTATTACTCCGGTTATAGATTTCTACATAGTCTGTTCCGTTTGGTTTTGGGTTGAACAATATTTCATTGATAACAATGCCGAAGCTATCAGCCACTTCCGATAAGCCAACCCTTGCTGTATTTTTACTACCAATCAAATTATTTACACAATCAGATACCCCTGAAACAGTAACTGTATAAATCTTATTCCGCATCAGCGGTGTATTTAATCTTACACTCACTTTCTCAAATGTGGGTGCAATGGCAATAGCAGATTGTGGTACGCCAATACCATCACTGATAGTATAATTAGCCGCTGTAGCAGCTTTCAAACTATCTAAAGGCTCATTAAAAACTAAGCTGATGTTTACACTGTCGGTTGCAAAGGCCCTCAACAATTGCGGTGATGCAGCGTCAATATTTATAGCGTTAACTGAATTCCGCTTTCCGGGTGTTCCGCCTTTTATATCAGTACTTGCCTTCCAGTTGCTAAAGCCGCTGCAGGGATTTTTGGTATCGATCATCTCCAGTGTCCAACCGCCATCTTTTTTTAATTCATTCTGGTACCAGGCATCGGTATAACTCACTGCATGAATGATCCTGTTTTGCGGACTGCGTAAATAAATCACATCGCCGGTATTATCAAGCGAAGGAAAACTTGTAACAGCAATGGCTGGGCCGTAAATACTCATTGCTGCAACAGCACTGCCCGTGCAAATAATCACAAAACTATCGGGCAATAAATTGTAAGACGGCATGGGCCCGCTTTGGCCTGTAGCATCGCCAATGCGCCAGCCGAGTAAATTAAATGTTACAGAAGAAGTATTGCGTAATTCTATCCATTCATTGTTCGGTAAACCTATTTGCGGAGTGGGATCGGCCATCAATTCATCAATTACAATATCATATCGGTTTGCAACCTGGGCAGGGGCAGGACAGGAAAAGAGCAGGATCAAATACAAGACCGCAAATGCTTTATTCATAGCAGGTACAATTGGTTATACAAGTTAATGAAAAAACTAACTTATTTTTTTGTTTTTCTGTATGTACTTTTGCGGTCTAAAATTTTTAATTAATGAAAGTTGCAGTTGTTGGTGCTACCGGTTTGGTAGGCAGTAAAATGTTACAGGTGCTGGCCGAAAGAAATTTCCCGGTAGATGAATTAATTCCTGTTGCTTCGGAAAGGAGTATTGGTAAAGAAATCAATTTTAAGAATAAACAATATAAAATTGTTAGTGCTGCTGATGCGATAGCTGCAAAACCTGATGTAGCCATTTTTTCTGCAGGCGGAAACACTTCGCTGGAACTTGCCCCGCAATTTGCAGCTGCAGGTATTACGGTAATTGACAACTCCAGCGCCTGGCGTATGGACCCCACCAAAAAATTAGTGGTACCTGAAGTAAATGCAGATGTGCTTACCAAAGAAGACAAGATCATTGCAAACCCTAACTGCTCTACCATACAAATGGTTGTAGTATTAAAACCTTTGCACGATAAATATAAAATTAAAAGAGTTGTAGTAAGCACTTACCAGAGTGTTACGGGTACAGGTGTAAAGGCTGTTACACAATTAATGAATGAGCGCAAAGGTATTGAAGGAGAAATGGCTTATAAATATCCTATTGATATGAATGCCATACCGCATATTGATGTGTTCTTAGAGAACGGCTATACCAGGGAGGAAATGAAAATGGTGCTGGAAACAAAAAAGATCATGAACGATGATTTTATACAGGTTACTGCCACCTGCGTACGTATACCAACCATGGGCGGGCATAGCGAAGCTGTGAACATTGAATTTGAAAATGATTTTGACCTGGCTGAAGTAAAAGAACTTTTAAGCAAAGCTCCGGGTGTTGTTGTAAAAGATGATGTGGCTAACTTTATTTACCCCATGCCCTTAACAGCATTTGATAAGGACGATACTTTTGTTGGCAGGATAAGAAGAGATGAAACACAGCCCAACACACTGAACTGCTGGATCGTTAGTGATAACCTGCGCAAAGGTGCTGCTACCAATGCCGTGCAGATAGCGGAGTACTTATTAGAGAAGGGAATGTTAACCCCCTCCGCCCCCTAAAGGGGGAACTGACCATGGAGAAGATTTTAGCGAAGATTAAATCGAAATATTTTTATTTGAAAAGAGCCATCAAAAATTGATAGCTCTTTTATCTCACTATTTTTTTGAGTACTTACTTACTATTTTTCCTATAGACTTAAAAACTATAATGATTACTAATAGTATTAAAACTGCAAAAAATATCTTCTTACAAAATTCTAACAAGTAAGATGCGCCAGCCATTTCAGCTTGCAGGATAAGCATAATAACTAGTTTTTTAAAATACATGATATCTTTCGCTTAGCTCTACTCCTTGTCCCTTCCCCTTCGGGGAAGGATAGGATGGGGCCGGTTCCCCCCTTCAGGGGGCGGAGGGGGCTTTTAATTTATCACCCAGGTCTCATTCCCCTTCAATAATTTATCCAGGTCTCCTTTTCCTTTTTTAGCGATAACATCTTCTATCTGCATGGTCATACTATCCTCATAACAGGCTCTGTCTGTTTCAAAGAACACACCAAAAGGTCTTGGTAAATGTCCTTCCAGTTTTGGGTCATCAAACATGCGTATCAATATCTGTGCTTTGTAAAAATCTCTTTCGTCATGTATCCAAAGCCCATCAGTGCTTGCGCCTTCAGCAATATCCACGATCACCGGCTTGAATCCATCTAATTTAATTCCCTTATTCTGC
>JBBSJI010000098.1:0-10213 GCA_038257425.1 Chitinophagales bacterium | reverse complement strand
GGATGATCAAGATCCTGTGGCTTTGCAGAAATATACAAACTATACACACCTATTAATCCTGCCACAACATTTACTATACTTTCAAATGCATCAGTTAAAATAGCCACCGAGCCGGTTATATACCATGCAACAGCTTTTGCAATGAGCAACAATATAGATAAAGCTGCTATGCTTTTTTGAACCTTAAGATTGTATAATGCTTTTTGCAAAAGAAAATATTGAGGTATTAGACCAGTTTAAAATTATACTGCCAGTTGTATTCTTTTATGTGGATTTAACTCGGCAAATGAATAAATGTTATTGCGGATATAATCATTATCAGTGTAAGGATCCAGCAAGTTCTTTAATTCGCCACAGTTGGAGACAGGGAATGATTTGGGCAAATAGCCCATGCCCCAAAAACTGCCCCGCTCTACAAGGAGACATAATTTTTCCTCAGCCTTTATTCCTTCATCTACCAGCGCAAAAGTAGGCAGCTGCTGTGTTAAGCCATCAAGCGCATTTTTAATTTTTATATTGTATACAGCCGGCGGTTCCAACTCCTCCTGCTCTTTTTTGGTGAACGGGGTTTTATCAATAAAGCAAAGCCTGGCATCAAGTTTAAATTCATCAACCATTCTTTTTAAAAGCACTAATCCTTCATTGAGCAAATTAAAATTATACAGCTGCGGAAGATGTTTTTTCTTTTTATCAATCGCCAGTCGCATATATCCCCTGTTATCTTCAAAGGAATATAAGGCATACTTGACCGCAGGCTGTTTCTGGCTCTTGTTATACCTGGGCCATAATCTTTTTATTTCAGTACTTTCCAGTACAATGGCCTCCAGCTCGGTGGCGCATTGCTTGTAAGAAACTTTATAAATGTGGCGTATAAAATTTTGGCGCTTCAGGTCAGCATCATTATGTGTAAAATGGCTGCTTATTCTTTTTTTAAGATTGATAGCTTTACCAACATAGATCACCTTGTCTTTGTTATTATGAAAATAATATACTCCGGGTTTGGATGGAAGCTTATCAATTACTTCCTTATCTACATTCATCGGCAGCCAATGCTCGGCAGATGTACGTTTCAGCATCTGGTCAATGTGCAATTGTGCACCGTTGGCTATCATAAAATCAAAAAGCTTCACCGTTGCTTTAGCATCTCCACCAGCCCGGTGCCTGTTCTCAATATTTATCTTTAAAGAACGGCAAAGGTTGCCTAAACTGTACGATGGCAATCCCGGAAATACCTTTCTACCCAAACGTACGGTACATAATTTTTTCGCAGTCAGATCATAGCCACTTTGCTTAAGCTGGTGCTTTACAAAAGAATAGTCAAAATTTACATTATGTGCAATGAAGATATTTTCATTCAGCATTTCAAATAAAACATCTGCAATTTCATCAAAGACGGGAGCATCAGCTACCATGGCATTATCAATGCCGGTAAGCGATGTTATGAATTTGGGAATTGGCTGCAGGGGATTTATTAAAGTTTCAAAATGTTTTATCACTCTTGTTCCATCATGTATATAAACAGCTATTTCGGTAATGCCGTTGGCAGATGCATGGCCGCCTGTTGTTTCAATATCTACAATTGCATAATTCATCGGGCATCGAAAATACCAATAAATTCAGGCATTAAAATATTTTTTCTGCTGTCATTCCGAGGTACGAGGAATCTGCCTGGTTACTGTACTAAGGCAAACAACTGAACTACTGCCCGGCAAATACTTCACTATCATTCAGCATGACAAAACAAACTGGGGGCCTCACTGAAATTTTGCCAGTGGCTCAATTTGAAAAAAGAGGTCAGCCTGAGTTTGTCGAAGGCGGGTTACGAAGCTGTAAATCGGCTTCGACAATCCCGATAGCTATCGGGACTGACCTTCATTTTAAATTGATTTTTTTCAAAATGAGACACTCCTGAAATTTTGTTAATTTGGTAACCAAATAAAAAGAAATATGGAAATAAAACCCTTCCCTTTTCAAACGGTGAACTGGAATGATATTGCAATTGAAGAGCATAGCGGAACAACCGGCATGGCCACCTGGAAAATTTTCAGGATGGGTGATACCAGGATACGTATGGTAGAATATACTGCGAATTACTTTGCCGATCATTGGTGCCGTAAAGGCCATATTATTTACTGCATTGCCGGAGAAATGATAACGGAACTGGAAGATGGAAGAGATTTTACTTTATCAGCCGGAATGACCTACCATGTTGGCGACAACTGTGATGCCCACCGCAGCAGATCAACAAACGGTTGTACTTTGTTTATTGTAGATTAGGGTCTTTGATCTCTTCTTCTTCGTGTGTAAATTTGTAAACCGCATCTTTATGACGTATCATTTTAATGGCCTGTATAATTGCTGTTAACGCAAAGATGCCGCCAATGATCCAGTTAAGGTATTGCTGGCTGTTTGATATACGCTGCACCAACCATTTACCCCCAAAAATGAATAAACAGTTCCCGATCAGTGTGCCCAGGCCAATACCAATTATATAAATGTTGTAATGACTTTTTACGGGCTCCAGTACTTTTTTATTTAACAATACAGTACTCCATCCAAACCAGAAAGGGATCTGAACCGGATTAATCGCACACATGAACATGCCCAATAAAAACCTGTGCATGTTGTTATGCAGGAAAACATTCTTTGCTTCATTATCCTTAGCTGCTGCCACAAAACTGCCTACCGCCAATGCTACAATTATGAGCAGTGTAAACCACTCCATAGCTTTCATCAGTTTTTCCTGCTTACGTATCCAATCTACCCCAACTAAGGAAAGCCTTACATAGATCATTTCTACCAGTAACGACCCTAATGAAAAATACATTGCCTGCGCTATGCTTTCCTGTATGCCGATCTGCATGGCTGCAACATTCAGTGTACCCAGCGGTAATGAACCCAGGAAACTGATCAATAAACCCCATAAAAAAATGCGTAACAATTTAGGCATCTAACAAAGATAGTAAGCTGTATTTATTTGCAGCAATAAGTAAAGAAAAGGAAAAAATTACTTTGCAAAGACAGACAGGGTAACGGTTAAATTATCGGAAAGAGATACGCTGCTGCCTCCTACGCCAAAATCTCTCCGGTTGATGGTAAATGTTCCATCAAAAACATATCCCCCATTTTTTTGGGTAGCTCCAAAACCAAACTCCACCGGCTTTGTAATTCCTTTTATGGTCAGATCGCCGTATACAAAAAACCTCCCTGCAATAGAAGAGCGTGTGATCTTTTTACTTTTAAAACGTATGGTTTTGTAAGTTGCCGCATCAAAATACTCGGCTTTTTTAAGATGACCATCCCTGCTGCTATTATCGGTGTCCACTGTAGCAGCATCAACGGTAACATCAATAGTTGAAGTAGCAAAGTTCACAGGATCAAATTTTATACTACCTTTTAAACCGGTAAAATCACCACCGGTTTTTATTCCGAAATTCTTAATTACAAAATGCACTTTGCTGTCTGCTTCAACAGGGGTATAAGTAGATTGTGCTGTTAATGATCCTGAGCAGATCATTAATGCAAAAAATAAGATTAAAGTATTTTTCATGCATTAAATGTACTTAATCCTATGTTTACTATTTCTTAAAATTATAAGTTACGCCAATACCAACGCCTGCCATCTTTTTCCTGAAGCGGTCATTTTTATCTCCACCAGGTGTGGTTTGCACATCAATATTGGTTGTATACTCAGCAAATAAAAATTCAAAGCCCAGCTTTATTCCCCACGTACTATTCAATTTATATTTTGCAAAAATTTCACTGTTTAGCGAACCTTTGTCATTATCGCTGATCAATAAAAGATTAAACCCGGTAGGTTTTGCTGTTACCGGTACAGCAGTTGCAAAATTATTGGCATAATATATACCGGATTGCTTTTTACCAAAACTAAAACCAATGGCATCAATATTTAAACCTAATGAAAACCTGGAATTAAAATTATAGCCAAAATTCAGGGAAAGGTTTAAAGCATTTACCTGAGCCCTGGGAAACAGGACTGAATCAATATTTGGAATGATATCGTCTGCAAAAAGAACTGCCGGGCCTGTTTTTCCACTCGTTAATTTTGCAGGTGCAGTTTTAAAATACTGGTTACTGGCAAAATAAGAAGTAAACCTTACCCCAAAGCCAGCCTCCCATTTTTTTCGCTTGCCTAAGTTCCAGTTATAAATATAGGAGATAGCGGCACTACCCTGTGAGGAACCTATACCCACACTTAAATCTGCAAATTGGTTAACCGGTCTGGGTGCTTTTTTTTGCGCTATGCCTGTATTTGTAAACAATACAATAATAAAGATCAGGATGGATATTCTTTTCATAAAATTCATTTGTCATTATTTCATTTCAGTGTAACCAAATTGAATACGATACTGGGCACACCATATCAGCACATACCGGTAATTGCTTACATCAGGCTCAGCTGCAAGTTCATAATTAAAATTACCCGACCTGTATTTCAAAAATCCCAGGTCTATATATTCTGTTGGTGGCATGGCGTTGTTGCCAATTGTTTTGGAGAAATAAACGTGCAGATCGGGGCCATTATAAGATGAAAAAATTTTAAACACGAGGTAATACCTTGAGCCTGATCTTTCAATGGTTACATCTCCCCTGGCCCTGTCTCCCATTTCTCCACCAATGAGTATCCCTGAAAATAAAACCACCGTTTGTGTATCGCCCGGAGGGGTAATTATTTCATTACCATAGCCGGGGATGGACTGCTTTTTGCATGATAAGATCAAACTGACCATAACAAAACAGGCAATGAACGTAAAGCTGTAAATTGTTTTCATGATTTTAATTTTAATAAATTAAAAGTATAAACTACCCCGATCAATTATTGTCAGTTAGGCGACAGTACTGCATTATTGCTGTTCTTTTAATATTTGTCATAAAGAGATACGTAATTATCTACTAAATGTGTTTATATATTAAATTAGATTGTATTTTTATTTTTAAATGATCTCTTACTGATACATACATCTACCATACAACTTCTACGTTTCCATTTTTCTTTTTTCCTGATGCCGGTTTACTGGTTTGCATTAAGCCAGACCCATGCGATCAATGTAACACATGCCATTTTCATCTTTATTATCCTGCATTTACTGGTTTACCCCGCAAGCAATGGCTATAACAGTTATATGGACAGGGATACAGGCAGCATCGGCGGTATTAAAAATCCTAAGCAACCAACCAAACAATTGTTCATTGCATCTGTTCTGTTAGATGCAATGGCGATAATCAGCAGTTATTTTATCAGCCTGTATTTTATGCTTGGTATTATTGCTTACATACTTGCCTCCCGTGCTTACAGTTACAGGGGCATAAGGCTTAAGAAATACCCCATCATCGGGTATCTTACTGTCATCATTTTCCAGGGAGGACTTACCTTTTTTTTGGTAATGCATGGCAGCAGTATTGATAAAACAGTGAATGTACCGGTAATTGGCATTATAACTGCAAGCTTACTTATAGGTGGTTTTTATCCGCTAACGCAGATATACCAGCATAAACAGGATAAAGAAGACGGTGTAATTTCAATCAGCAACATGTTAGGATACAGAGGAACTTTTATTTTTACCGGGGTTGTTTATTTATTAGCCATGGCTTGCCTTGGTTTTTATTTAATATCCAATTTTAAGCAAACCAACTTCTTCATTATTCAAATCTTTTTCATTCCTATACTCGTATATTTTTTGTGGTGGTTTAAGAAAGTGTATTCAAATACGTTGGAAGCAAATTTTAAAAACACCATGCGTATGAACTTGTTGGCATCCTTTTGGAGCAATTGTGCGTTTATAACCCTGTTAATACTTGAAAAATATTGAGTAAGATAATCTCCATAGCAACCGAAGTTCCTGCATTTAAACATGAACAACAGGCCATTTGCAATTTTGCTGATACCATTTACAGTAAGGATGAAACAGAAAGCCGTAAATTAAGATTCCTGTACAGGCAAAGCGGTATCAATACCAGGTATTCTACTATACCCGATTACAGTTTGGCACCCGAAGACCGGCAGTTCTATTCAACCGCCCCCGACCTGGAGCCCTTTCCCAATCTTGAAAAAAGAATGGAATGGTTTAATAAACATGCAGCAGCGCTTTCTATAAAATCCATTGAAAAATGTATTGACGGTAAGATCAACAAAGCTGATATCACTCATTTGATCACAGTAAGCTGCACCGGCATGAGTGCCCCGGGCCTGGATATAGAAATTATGGAGCAAATGCAGTTAATGAGGAATATTTTCCGCACTTCTGTAAATTTTATGGGCTGTTATGCGGCAATACATGCCCTTAAACTTGCTGATGTTATCTGCAGGTCGGAAGAAAATGCCAATGTAATCATTGTATGCACAGAATTCTGCACCCTGCATTTTCAAAAAGAAGTTTCCATAGATAATATTACTTCCACCCTTCTATTTGCAGATGGTTGTGCGGCAGTATTGGTACAGCCTAAAAATTCAGCATCAAAAGGCATCAGCATCAATAAGTTCTTCTCAGATGTTGCTTTCAGGGGCAAAACAGATATGTCCTGGAGACTTTCTTCAACAGGGTTTTTAATGACACTCTCCGGTTATGTTCCCGACCTGGTAGAAGAGGATTTCGACGGGCTGGTGTCACAAGCACTGGAGCATGGTAATATGAAGAAAGAGGATATTACCCATTGGTGTATTCATCCGGGCGGTAAAAAAATATTGGAAGCCATAGAAAAAAGCATAAAATTGCCAAAGGATAGTCTCCATTACTCTTATGATGTACTTTCAAATTATGGCAATATGAGTTCCCCCACTGTCCTGTTTGTATTAAAAAAGATACTGGATGAATTACTGGATAACCAGGAGCCCAAACCTGCAAAGATATTTGGAGCTGCATTCGGCCCCGGGCTAACCATGGAAACATTCATTGCTTCTTATGATTAATCTTTCCAAACGATCATACCAAAAAGAACTACTGGATTACGATAATATTCCTTTTGCTGATATTAAGCAAAACATGAAGGAATTAAATACGATCAATACATACCTGGGTGGACATGCAATTACCATTGCAGGATTTAAAGAATTTACTGCTAAACATCATTCAAATAAACCAATCCGTATTTGTGAAATTGGTTGTGGCGGTGGCGATAACCTAAAAGCCATACATGATTATTGCATCCGTAAAAACAGAGAGGTTAACTTTATAGGTATTGATATCAAAACAGAATGTATTGCATTTGCCCAACAGCAATATCCCAGGCTGCCGGCGCAATGGATAACAAGTGATTATAAAAAAATTGATTTTGGCAATTACAAGCCCGATATTATTTTTTCTTCCCTTTTCTGTCATCATTTTAGTGAGGTTGATCTTAAAACAATGCTCCATTGGATGAAACAACATGCAGCAACCGGTTTTTTTATTAATGACCTGCATCGCCACCCCCTTGCCTGGTATAGTATTAGATGGATAACAGCACTGTTCTCTAAATCTTATTTGGTAAAGAATGATGCCCCGCTTTCTGTAGCCAGGGCTTTTACAAAAAAAGAATGGGAACAGTTATTTAAAGCTGCCGGCATCAGCAATTTTTCTATTAAATGGAAATGGGCTTTCAGGTATTTGATAACTTGCAGTAATGACTGAGCAAAAAAAATACGATGCCTGCATCATTGGCGGTGGGTTAGCGGGCCTGGCATTATCTATTCAAATTGCAAAGCAGGGATATACTGTGGCTCTATTTGAAAAAGAACAATATCCTTTTCATAAAGTTTGTGGTGAATATATAAGTCTCGAAAGTTGGGATTTTTTAGAAAGTTTGGGACTGCCACTTAGCAATATGCAATTACCCATCATTAAAAAATTAATTGTAACAGCCCCCAATGGTAACAGCTTACAGCACAATTTACCGTTGGGAGGATTTGGCATAAGCCGTTTTAAAATTGATGAAGCCCTGAAAGATATTGCCCTGGCAAATAAAGTTGCTGTATTTGAGAATTGTAAAGTGAATAATGTAAAGTTTGTAGAAGAGGAATTTTATTTACAAACCACCAAAGGTGATTTTTACGGCCGCACCTGCAGTGGCAGTTTTGGCAAGCGCAGTAACCTGGATATTAAATGGAACAGGCTTTTTACAAGACAAAAACAAAATAAACTGAATAACTACATCGGCGTTAAATACCATATCAAAACCCGTTTTGCTGCCGATACAATAGCGCTGCACAATTTCAAAGATGGTTATTGCGGTATTTCAAAGATCGAAGACGATAAATATTGCCTTTGCTATCTCACCAATGCAAATAACCTTAAAGAAAGTAATAATGCTGTACCTGTGATGGAAAAAAATATTCTTCAGCAAAACCCACACTTAAAAAATATTTTTGAGAACAGTAAAATAGTATACGAATCTCCTGTAACTATTTCCCAAATCTCCTTCAGCAAAAAATCACAGGTGGAAGATCATGTTTTGCTGGTTGGTGATGCAGCCGGTATGATAACACCACTTTGTGGCAATGGTATGAGCATGGCGCTGCATGGAAGCAAAATTGCGGCAGATTTTATTCAGCAGTTTTTATCAGGAAAGATAAACAGGGCCCAAATGGAAGATGGGTATACCAAAAAATGGAAAGCTGTTTTCAGTAAGCGTTTATTGGCAGGCAGGTGGATACAATCCATGTTCGGCGCCAGTGCTGTTACCAATATTTTTATAGGTACGATGAAAAGGTTTCCAGGCATTACCAACTGGCTGGTAAAACAAACACATGGCAAACCTTTTTAGATCTGTTCATCTGCTGCCCTTATCAGTTTAAAATGTGCTTTTATATGTGCCAAAAAATCCTTTCCCTTTTTAAATCCCCAGGGCTTGATGCCATGCTGGCTATTGTACTTACTTATCTGGTATAATGCTTTCCAGTGTTTTAATATTTCTTTATAGGCCCCAATTAAAGTATAACCTGTATCATAAAAATGATTTGGTTCTGCTCCACAACCATTGTATTCAAGAATAGTAAAATTTTTTCCATTCTTAAGGTCTTCTACATTGCTGCACATGATGTCGTAACGGCCATAAAAAAAATCATTGATGCTATGACTGATCTCATCAAAAATAGCTACCAGCTTATCATCAATATGTTCCTTCAGGTCGATAAAGTGGGCACCCCTGTTATGATTAGCCGCATAACTCAGCATATATTTTTCTCCGGCAGCCAGTATTGTTTTTAAATTTTGCCTGTGCTTGCTTTCCATCTCCCCCAATCTTTTTTGTGCTTTTGGATGTTGACTGATCAACTCCTGCAAACTATCCTTTCCATTACCTGTTACCTGCAGGGGTATCTTGTGCAGGAAACCCGTGATGGTACCTTTTTTTTCCTGGGGATGGCGGATATAAAATACACTTACTTCCATGGGATAACTCACCATCTCCTGTACAATATATTCAACCGGGATCTTTGTATGGTAATTCAGCAGTTCTTCCTCTTTATCAATTTTACGGAATAAAATTCCCTGGCAACCCACTTCGGGCTTAACAATAAAGGGATATTGAATACCATTTTTTTGCAGCTCAGTTTTTATGGTTTCAAAATCCTGCGCCGGCAATACATTAAATGTTGCCGGATATAAAGCAGTTGGAAGCAGATCATACATTTCCTTTTTGGGCTCGCCATCCATACCGCCAAAAGTGATCTTTGGATTGCTGGGCGTAAAGAACCATACCGACCATGACCTGAGCATATACCAGCCCCATACCGGGGTTATAGGTGCGTATATGAGTTTAAAGGGCCAGGTTTCCCAGTTCAATATGCGTTTAATTATTTTTTTCAAAGGTTTATGTTGCAGCGAAGATATTTAAAATGTGCCTGTGTTTATACAGCATTGGTTTTGTTTTATAACGAATGACTTATTTTTGCGGGATAGTTTTATATGTTTAAAGTATCTTACCTCTTATAATATTACACTATGCATGTACCAACAATGGCAGAAATGATGGCGAAGGGAGAAAGCCCTGAAGTTTTATTTTGGGTAGGCTGTGCCGGAAGTTTTGATCAGCGGGCACAAAAGATCACCAAAGCCTTTGTAACCATCCTTGATAAAGTCGGCGTCAATTATGCTATTCTTGGTAAAGAAGAAATGTGCACCGGCGATCCGGCAAGGCGTGCCGGTAACGAATTCATGTTCCAGATGATGGCTTACCAGAACATACAGGTATTGAATGGCTATGGCATTAAAAAAAT
>JBBSJI010000097.1:0-10399 GCA_038257425.1 Chitinophagales bacterium | reverse complement strand
GTGCCTCATCATTGGCCGCAAAGTTTAAAAACTACATTGAGTATCATACTCAATTCTAAATTTCCAATGTTTCTGTTTTGGGGTCCCGATTTGATTTGCTTTTATAACGATGCTTATCGACCAAGTTTGGGAAATGAAGGAAAACATCCAGAAATTTTAGGATCAAGGGCAGAAGATTATTGGAAAGAAATATGGCATGTTATAAAACCATTAATTGATAAGGTTTTGAAGGGTGGTGAAGCCACTTGGAGTGAAGACCAATTAATTCCTATTTATCGAAACGGAAAAATGGAAGATGTTTATTGGACATTCAGCTACAGTCCGGTATACGATGAATCAACAATACCAATAGGGGTTTTTGTAACATGTAACGAAACCACTGAAAAAGTAAAAGCAGCAAAGACGCTTAAAGACAGTGAACAGGAATTACAAAATGCCATTGAAGCATCAGAATTAGGCACCTGGGATTTAAATCCTGCCACAAATAAATTTAGAGGCAACAGCCGTTTAAAAGAATGGTTTGGGCTAAAGCCGGCCGAAGAAATTGAATTGCCGCATGCCCTGACAGTAATTGCAGATAAGGACAGGCATAAAGTAACAGCCGCTATTCAAACGGCTTTGCAATTTTCTTCTGGTGGGCATTACGATATTATTTATACAATCATTCATCCGCAAACAAAAAATGAAAGAATTGTACGGGCAAAAGGGCAGGCCTCTTTTAATGATGAAGGCATTGCATACCGTTTTAATGGAACCCTGCAGGATGTTACAAAAGAAATAGTTGCCCGCCAGTTGCTTACAGAAAGCGAACAGCGTTTAGACAATGAGCGTATGGTGCTTTACAATTCGTTTATGAATGCTCCGGCAGGCATTGCCATTTATAAAGGAGACACGCACATTTATGAATTTGCCAACGTTGAACACCAAAAAACAGCTCGTAGAAAAATTACCCTCGGCAAAACTGTGCAAGCGCTTTTTCCTGAACTGGAACAACAGGGCTTAATAGCGATGCTCAATAATGTTTATTCAACAGGAGAGCCATTCGTTGCCAATGAATTTCCTATTGAATTAAAAAAAGAAGGAAATGAAAATTTGGTTTTGGGCTATTACAATTTAGTAGTGCAGCCATTGGTGGACGCAAAAGGAAATACGGAAAGAATATTGTCGCATGCAATAGAAGTTACACAACAGGTTGAAGCCCGCAAACAAATTGAAGAAAGCCAACAAAGTTTCAGCAAGTTGGCTGACAGTATTCCAAATCTTGCATGGATGGCTTATGCTGATGGCAACATATTTTGGTATAACAAAAAATGGTTTGAATATACAGGCACCACACTCACTGATATGGAAGGATGGGGATGGCAATCGGTTCACGACCCTGAAGAACTTCCCAAAGTACTTACTAAATGGAAGGCATCCATCGAAACAGGGAAGCCGTTTGAAATGGCGTTTCCGATAAAAGGCGCTGATGGTAAGTTCCGTCAATTCCTCACCCGGGTATTGCCGGTTCTTGATAGCGAAAACAAAATTTACAGATGGTTTGGAACCAACACTGATATTGATGAAGAGAAAATATTAACCGAAAAAAAAATTCTTTTAGAATTTGCAGAAGATTTTTCGCACTATGAAACAGGGACTGAATTTTTCGGCTCGCTCGTTACCTACATTGCAAACAAAACCAATATTGATTATGTATTTATTGGGGAACTGACAGAAAAAGAAAAAAATATTTTTACGATTAAAACAATTGCATTAGCAAACCGGGGCAAACTCGTTCCCAACATTGAATACCCTTTGCCCGATGGACCTTGCGAGCAGGTAATACAAGGCACTGTTTATAATTATCCCAACCAATGCAAAATAATTTTTCCAAAAAATCAAACCCTCGTTCAGTTCAATGTAGAAGGTTATGTGGGTTATCCTTTATTTGACAGCGGTGGGAAAGCGATTGGCTTAGTGGCAGTGATGCACGAAAAAGAAATTTCAAATACAGAATATGTTTCAGCAATATTAAAAATAGTTGCCAAACGAGCCGAGTATGAAATGGAACGGAATAAAATCTTCCATCTACTTCACATACAAAATGAAACCTTTAAACAGGCGGAAGAAAGTTCCATGCAAGGCAGCTATATGTTTAATTTAACAACAGGCAAACTTGCTTACTCTGATAATTTATACCGATTGATAGGATATGAACCAAAGGAATTTGAACCTTCTTTAGAAGAAATTATTAAGCATGTGCATCCGGATGACAGGGATTATGTGACACAGGCAGCGCAAAATGTTTTACAAGGTAAAACGGGTGATGAATGGCATTACCGCATGAATACCAAAATTGGAGCACTAATAAATATAAAAGGCACAGGAAGAGTTATTGAATCAGGAAATGAAAAACTTTTAGTAGGAACTTTGCAGGATGTAACTAAGGATATTTCAGCGGCTGATGCATTAGTAGAAAAGGAAAATTATTTGAACCAGATAATCAGCAATGCTCCCGATGCTGTTATTGTAATTAACGAAAAAAACATTATCACCTTATGGAATCCTAAAACAGAAGAAATATTTGGATGGACAGCGGAAGAAGTTTTAGGATTGGATTTAAGCGATATTATTATACCACCGGAATCCCGTGCCGGTCACAGGGAAGGAATGAAACGCCTTTTGGAAACAGGTGAAGCACGGATTTTAAATAAAACATTAGAACTTGCTGCCCTAAATAAGGAAGGGAAACAGTTTCCCATATCACTCACTGTTTCGCAGGCAGCGCAGCAGGGAAAGAAATTGTTTATTGCCTTTCTCAGGGACATCACGCTTGAAAAACAGAATAAAGCAGATTTAATTGTTAAAACACAGCAATTAGTAGAAATGAATGAAACGCTTGAATTTAAAAACAAGGAACTTGAAAACAGCAATGCAGAGCTTGCATCTTTCAGTTATATTGCAAGCCATGATTTGCAGGAACCACTGCGCAAAATTCAAACCTTCGGCAGGCGCATAATAGAAACAGAAACTTTTTCAGATAAAACACAGGATTATTTCAATCGAATTATTACAGCAGGTGAGCGCATGCAAAACCTGATAATTTCCCTGCTCGATTTTTCCCGTGCAAATACTACAGAACTTATTTTTGAACCCTGCAATTTGAATAACCTGGTTGAAGAATCAAAAAATGATCTTCAAATAAGCATACTTGAAAAACAAGCCATTATAGAACATGAAAACCTTCCGACAATAAACGGAGTGCGTATTCAACTTTCCCAACTGTTTACAAACCTCATTGACAATGCAATTAAATACAGCCAATCGGAAATTAAACCGCACATTAAAATTGCTTCATCAATTATTGAAGGAAAAATAATTGAACATACGTCAGCAAATAAACAAACGAAATATCATGCAATACAATTTGCAGACAACGGAATTGGTTTTGAACAGGAATATGCAAATAAAATCTTTGAACTCTTTCAGCGGCTTCATGGAAGGAATGAATATTCAGGAACAGGTATTGGATTAGGCATAGTAAAAAAAATTGCAACCAACCATAATGGGTTTATTATAGCAAAAGGAAAACCCAATATTGGTTCTACATTCACTTTATATATACCCACAGCATGAACAAAATATACTTAATTGATGATGACGAAGACGATCAGCTTATGTTTAAAGAAGTCGTTGAATCTATAAATCCAACCCTGCATTGCGAGACAGCAATAAACGGTAAAATTGCGCTTGATAAATTAAAAGTAAGCGCTTCTTTACCCGGTATTATCTTTCTTGACCTGAACATGCCAGTTATGAACGGCTTTGATTTTCTAATTCAAATCAAAAAAGAAAATTCGTTAAGTAAAATTCCAGTTTTCATTTTCACCACATCAAATAATCTCCGCGATAAAGAATTGACAAAAGAATTTGGAGCAAAAGGTTTTCTAACTAAGCCAAACAGCTTTCAGGTTCTTCGTAAGCAACTGCTACAAATTCTATCCACAGATTTCTCAACCGAAGAATATATAGCAATTACATGACAACACCGGCTTAATTCCAACGACAGTTTCCTCCGCCCCCGTTCCTAACCCCGGAACCATTCGCTAAGTTTTCGAATTTAAACTCAACGTTGGGCAACATGCTTAAAAAAAAATTACTTTATCACATTTGTGGAAAATATTAACTTCTTTATTTCCTTTCCTTTTCCGAAATTCATTTAAAATATACCCTGAACTTGAAAGAAAATAAGGAAATAACGGCCCTCCTGCATTTAATTGATGACCCCGATGAAGATGTGTACAGTACAGTAAGTGATAAGATCATCTCCTTTGGAAAAGACATTATACCCAACCTGGAAACTCTTTGGGAAAATACCAGCAATGAAGATATACAGGAACGTATTGAGTTGCTGATACACCGTTTGCACTTCCGGGACCTTACCAATGACTTTACAGAATGGGCTGCAGGCGATGCCGACTTGCTGGAAGGTGCTTTACTGGTGGTTCGTTACCATTATCCCGATCTTGATATAACCACCGTGTACCAGGAAATTGAAAAACTGCGCCGCAATACCTGGCTGGAGTTGAATAATTACCTCACACCCATTGAACAGATAAATATTGTTACCAGTATCTTTTATAATTACTATAAACAAAAAGGTATTGAATTTACACATGCCAACCCCGATGATTACTTAATTAATAAAACGCTTGAAAGTAAAAAAGGGAATGCATTAAGCAACGGCATTATTTATATTGCTCTTTGCGGACTGCTGGATATACCGGTAAAGGCAGTCAACATTCCACGACAATTCATACTGGCATATTTTGATGAACAGCACGACCTGCTGAACCCTGTTGGACATGCATCTGAAAAAATAAAATTCTTTATAGATCCACTAAACGGGCAGATGTACAGCCACCAGGATGTGGAAGCTTATTTTAAACGCATTTCCGTTCCTCCTGTTCCGTCTTATTTTCGGCAGTTAAATAACAAGCGCATCATCCAGTATTTGCTTGAAGAGTTGAGCAAATGTTTTGATAATGACAGGAACCGCTATAAGATGGATGAATTGCTTTTACTTGCAAATTTATTAGACCAATGATCTACCATGTGGTATCTGCCAGCAATTGGCAAAAGGCAGTAGAGCAGGGCTTTTACGAGGCCGATTCTTTAGCTTCAGAAGGTTTTATACATACCAGCAAGATGGAGCAGGTAAAAGGAGTTTTAGAGCGTTATTATAAAGATAAAACAGGTTTGTTATTATTACATATTGATGAATCGAGATTAACTTCGCCTTTAAAATATGAACTTGCTCCTTCGGTTAACGAAGAATTTCCTCACATTTATGGAAGATTGAATATAGATGCAGTAATTAAAGTTGAAAACTTATGATCAGCTGGGCCGATTTTGAAAAAGTAGATATCCGCACTGGAACCATCATGGAAGTTTCGGATTTTCCCGGCGCAAAGAAACCGGCATACCAATTAAATATTGATTTTGGTGAGTTGGGTATTAAAAGATCATCTGCACAAATAACTGCTTTGTATGCAAAAGAAGAACTGGTGGGCAGGCAGGTAATAGCTGTGGTAAACTTTCCTGAAAAACAGATTGCTACTTTTTTCAGCGAGTGCCTGGTACTGGGTGTGTACAATGAAAATAATGATGTGGTTTTATTACAGCCTTCCTTGCCTGTAAAGAACGGAAGTAAGATTGGGTAAAGGGATTGAACATGGATGCTAATTGATAAAGGTTTCACGCAGAGGGCGCTGAGAAGCCGGGTTCGCAGGGATACCTCTGTTTCCTCTGCTCCTTTGCGTCCTCTGCGTGAAATCCAGGTATCAAGTATCCGGTACCAGCCTTTACTTCAATTATATTTTAGTAAAACCGGCAAAATAAAATCCTGTAAATTGAGTGATGTCCTGGCGTGAAGGATTAAGGAACATCTACGAATAGGCAGATTGCTTCACTACGTTCGCAATGACGTTAAATAATGAACATCGAAATTGTATATTATCAATCGCCGCTTGGTGTCCTGGAGATCAGGAGCACGGGCAGTGCTATATCCGATGTGCTGTTTGCTAACTCCTGGAAAGGTGCTAAAATAAATGAGACCGAACTCAGCTTTATCAAACCCAGATCCCCGGTAATAAAAGCATGTATAAAACAGCTTGATGAATATTTTGCAGGAAAGAGAACCGAATTCACCATCCACACAATGCAGGTTGGTACCGAATTTCAACAAACTGTGTGGGTAGAATTGTGTAAGATCCCTTATGGCCGCACCATAAGTTACCTGGAACTGAGCAAGCGGATAGGTAATGTAAAAGCCATCAGGGCTGTAGGTACAGCTAATGGCAACAACAGCGTTTGTATAATTGTACCCTGTCACCGGGTAATAGGCAGTAATGGCGATCTGGTTGGTTATGGAGGTGACCTGTGGCGGAAGAAATGGTTACTGGAGCATGAAGGAAAAGTTGCCAATGGCGTGCAAACCTTATTTTAGATCTATACTTCCAAATGAGAGCGGTAAAAGCGAATTTGCTTTTTCAATAACAAACACTTTCCCATCAAGGCCGCTTAATAATAAGCGAATAGGTTGTTTAACTCTTTCCTCATATTCTACCAGGCTTTGCCTGCACATACCACAAGGAGAGATTGGGTGACTGCTTTGACCGTTGATGTTGTTATAACTTATAGCTATAGTATCAATTGCCACATCAGGATATAAAGAAGCTGCGGAAGATAACAAAACCCTTTCAGCACAAATACTTACAGGATAAGAAGCATTTTCCTGGTTAGTACCTGCTACAATTTGTCCATTTATCAATTTAGCAACCGCACCAACATTAAAATTAGAATAAGGTGCATATGCCGCATTGGTTACTTCCCTTGCTTCATTTACCAGCCATGCATCTGCTTCATTCAGGTCATCAACAGAATCATAAACTTCGTAAGAGAACTGGTATGCTTCTTTCTTCATAAATAATTATTTTATCCAACGGAACAAACGTTTCCACCTTGGGCCATCCTCATAACTGAACCAAATGAGTGAGGCTTTTCCCACAACATGATCTTCGGGCACAAAGCCCCAGTACCGGCTATCAAGTGAATTATGGCGGTTATCCCCCATCAGCCAGAAATAATCCATTTTAAAAGTATAGCTGTTTGCGGCTGCTCCATTAATAAAATATTGTCCTCCCCTGTCTTCAAATTTATTTCCCTCGTAAACTTCTATACAGCGCCTATACCTGATCACATTGTCTGCGGTCAATTGTACGTTTGATCCTTTTTTAGGTATCCATAATGGTCCAAAATTATCTGCCGACCAGGTTTTACCTGCTGAATCGGTATAATAAGGAAAAAGGTCATCCCTATGATCAAAAATGACATCAGTTAAAATATAACCAGCTGGCAACTTTAAATTCGCTTTTTCTTCATTGGTGATATTTACCTGGTAGAGGTTATTTTTTACCTGCCTTACATCATCCTGCGATAACCTTACATTAATGCCAAGGTTAGCTAATTTTTCTTCATCAAGATAAATACCATCCGGTATCTGCAACAAATAATAGCGCTCGGACTGGGGGAAATAATCTTCAGGTTTACCGTTAATAAGCAACTTGCCATTTACGATCTGTATATTATCGCCGGCAATACCTACGCAACGCTTAATAAAATTCTCCCTCTTATCAACAGGCCGGGTAATTATATTATCGCCATGTTCGGCCCATACCCTATCCCGCCCTATCCTTCTTACCTCTTCGTAATAAGTTATGCGGCTTCCAAAATTCAGCTCATCATTGATAAGGGTATCATTTACCGGGAAATTAAAAACAACAGCATCATTTCTTTTTACAGGGCTGGCAAACCAGCGGGTATAAGGAATATGTATCCACTCACTGTATGATTTTGTATTTAATCCGGGGATGGTATGATGCACAAACGGCATAGCAATGGGCGTATTGGGAATGCGTGGACCGTAGGTAGATTTGCTTACAAATAAAAAGTCATTTACCAGTAATGTTTTTTCCATTGAGGGTGTAGGAATGGTATATGCTTCAAAAACAAAAGTACGGATGAGGGTGGCCGCTACAATGGCAAATGCAGCTGCATCAATCCATTCTCTTACCGCAGATTTTTTATAATTCTTTACAACAGCAATGCCGGCGTAGCGCTCGTTCTTTGAAAATCCCAGGTAGGGAAAATAAAGGAATGGTAAAAATACCGCTGCTGCATGATGCCAGAAACCAAAGCGGCCAAAATGCTCTACAAATTTTATACAGATCCATATCGTGATGAACTGTCCTGCCACGGGTATGAATTGCAAAAAGAACCAATATTTCTTCAACTGCATTTTTTCAACCATGCACCAGGTGTTGTAAAAAGGAACAAAGGCCTTCCAGCCTTCGATACCTGCTTTTTTAAACATACCATACATACCAATATGCCAACCCAGTGCGCCAATGATAAAAACTATCCAGCCTATACTCATGCGTTAAATTTTAGAAGTGCCAAAAATACCATAATTAAACGTTTGATAAAGATTTGAATGAAAAATGTTTTAAAATGTTTAACATACCCAATTTACTGCTCCTGCAGGATGGAATTGATATAGTTACTTACTTCTTCAGCCCTGTTCATGATCATAAAATGACCCGCTTTTTTTATAGTGTAAGTTGGTTTTACATTCTTGATGGGAAACATATGGTCGTTATCTCCGTGGATATGATATAGGTTTGGGTGCTGCCAGTTATTTTTCCAGTTTATGGCCTGGTTAACGGCCCAGTTGGTATAAGGAAGATCAACTTCTTTTCTAAAGCAGGCCACTAAAGCTTTTTCTTCTGCTGATTGTACACCCAGCATTCTGTTTTGGAAAGGCTGTGTAAGTTTGGATGATCTTAACGGGATTATTTTGTGAAGTTTTAATGTAGCTACTGCCTTCATCCAAAAAGGTAATTCTTTGCATGATTTGATACTTGAAATAAGAATGATCTTTTTTACGGGTACCTGTTTGGCTATTTCTGTGCAAAGCATACCGCCAAATGAAAGTCCCATTAATACAGGATTTTCTTCTTTTATGTAAGAACGCATTCTTGCTGCATATGTTTCCAGGCTTTCAGTTGCACCTGGCATCAGCCAATGGATGACTTTTAATTCATACCCGTTTATCTTCAGTTTTGAAAATGCTCTTTCATCAGCACCCAATCCACTTATGCAATAAATAGTTTTCATAGCCCTGTCTCCGCCGCAGCTGAGAACTTAAATTGTTACTGTATTATTTAATTTAAACCGTCTTGTAGATATATTATCATTGTAAATACAGATTCGTCAATTCCTAATTACCAATTACTATTTTACTTCCGGGGTAACACATAATTCTCAACATCTTCCAGTGTTATAGTTTTACCAGAAAGTATGATCAGTCTTTCTACCACGTTTCTTAACTCACGGATATTACCTGTCCAGTTATAATTTTTTAACGCTTCCATAGCTGCTTTATCTACTTCTTTTTTTGGCTGTCCATATTCTGTAGCTACAATTTCAAGAAAATGATCCACCAATGAGGGTACATCATCCCTGCGCTCATTCAAAGAAGGCACATGAATGATGATAACACCAAGGCGGTGATACAGATCAAGCCTGAAATTCTTTTCATCTACTTCTTTAAGCAGGTCTTTATTGGTTGCTGCAATAACCCTTACATCCACAGTAATATCCTTTTCGCCGCCTACCCTGGTTATTTTACCTTCCTGCAAGGCACGTAAAACCTTTGCCTGGGCATTCATACTCATATCGCCAATCTCATCTAAAAATAAAGTACCCCCATTGGCAGTTTCAAACTTTCCAATGCGTTGTTTTATGGCAGATGTGAAGGATCCTTTTTCATGACCGAATAATTCACTTTCTATCAGTTCGCCTGGTATGGCAGCACAATTCACTTCAACCATGGGGCCGGTGTTGCGGCTGCTCTTTTCATGTATCCAACGGGCCACCAGTTCTTTACCAACACCATTTTCTCCAGTTATTAAAACCCGTGCATCAGTAGGCGCTACTTTTTCAATAGTGTCTTTAATCTTATTCATAGGCCCGCTTGCGCCTATCATCTCCAATGACTTGCCTACCTTACGTTTCAGGACTTTAGTTTCTGTAACCAAGCTTTGCTTATCCAATGCATTTCGTAAAGTGATCAACAGGCGGTTAAGATCAGGCGGCTTACTTATATAATCAAATGCACCTTTTTTAACTGCTTCAACAGCGGTATCTACGTTACCATGCCCGCTGATCATGATCACCGGCACATCCGGATTTATATTTTTTGATCTGTCCAGAAATTCAATACCATCAAGCTTCGGCATTTTAATATCGCAAAGCACAACATCATATGTTTTCTCTGAGAATTTTTTTAATCCCTCCT
>JBBSJI010000096.1:0-10604 GCA_038257425.1 Chitinophagales bacterium | reverse complement strand
CAAGATCATAGCCTTCATCGATTTTTTTTATCCGCCCTTCCGTAAGCTTATGCCGGAACAAACCTTCCGTTATGCGGTTTGTGGCGGTGCCAATACAGTGCTGGGGCTCTTTATTTATTTTATCTTTTACCAATACGTTTTTAAGCAGCAGGATTTTGATTTTGGTTTCTTTGCCTTTAAGCCGCATATTGCTGCGTTGTTTGTTTCTTTCTGTATAAATTTCCTCGTAGGTTTTTTATTGATGAAGTTTGTTGTTTTTGTAGATTCCAATTTAAGGGGCAGGATACAACTGGTACGTTACTTTGTTTCCTTTGCTATAAACCTGGTGCTCAATTATATCTTACTCAAATTTTTTGTGGAGCTGCTGCACATGAATGCGCTGATTAGTCAGTTCATAACAACCTGCATAGTGGTTACCATCAGTTACCTCAGTCAAAAGCATTTTTCTTTTAAGACAAGAAAATAGTGGGTTATAAGCGTCCATTTTTGTAAAAGAAGATTTCTCAGCTTACATTGGGGCAGTATTTTTCATCATTAACTGGATTAAGCATGCCTGGTTTTTTGGGTTATAGGAATATGGATAATAAAAAAATGCTGCAGCTGGTTTTCTGGTCTGTAACATTGGTCATGCTCACCGCCCGCTATGCCAGCTTCTATACTTTTAAGGGCTCCGACGACCTGCATTATGCTTTTTTAAGCAGCAGCGTTTTAAATGGCAGCTATGATATGTTTGTTGCCAGCGATATTTATTCTGGCAGGGCAGTGGTCATTCTTTACCAGGCATTATGGTTCAAATTATTTGGCATTAACGAGTTTTCCATGTGCATGCCATCCTTATCCATTTTAATAATACTGGCCTATCTGGTTTGTTTTAAATGTGGTTTACAAAAGAATATACACACTGTATTACTGGGTAGTGCACTGATATATTTTAATCCGGTAGTAACAAGGTCTACACTCGGTAACCTGCCCGATGTGTATATTGCCCTGATCGCTGTATTGGTATTTTTATTGATCAAAAAAAGTACGCAATCCCTTTCCATAAAGCGAAATATCCTTTGGGGTAGTGTTACTGCATTGTTGTTGGTAGGGGGTTTGTTTGTAAAGGAGAACATTGTGTTGATCTATGCCGGCGCAACAATTGTATTATTTTATTACCGCCAAAAAATATCCGGGCAGTACCTGGCTTCGCTGGGACTTGCTTTTAGTATTGGCTGTGTTGGTTATTTATTTTTCTATTACTTAAATACAGGTGACCTGTTCTATCGTTTTGTGCAAATAAAAAATTCATCCTATTTTAATCCCTGCAGTTACCAATGCCTTCCTCAAACTGAGCTGTTGAAAAGGCTTACCATCACAATTCCTTTAGTTGCGGTTATAACAGGGGCCTATCCCTTGTTGTTACTGGCTTCGGTCTTATTTATACCCAAACAACAAATAAACCGGGGAGCCCGCTTTTGGGAGATCAGCTTGATCACGCTTTTATTACTGGCTTTGTATTTTCCTTTTTCAATAGTTCCTTATGTACCCCTTTGCCATGATATGCGGCAGTTCTTTTTTCTCTTTCCATTTGCAGCTATAATTTACCTGGCCAGCATCGGGGATGAAACACTCACTAACAAACAGGTAGAAAGGATCTATATCAGCGGCAGCATTATTTTTTTAATAGTAACCTTGACCTGCGTTTTATTTACACCTTATAATAAATGGGGGATCTTTTGCAATATCCTGCTGGCCTTAAGTTTTATAACAGGCATTTTTATTGGAAAAAAAGTACAGCAGTTTTTAATGTACCTGGTTATACCTTTTATATTATGGCTGAGTACTGCTTATCCCATTTTTAAAAAGCCGCATGAAGGGTACCCGGAGTTGAAAGCAATGCAAGCCTCATTAAAGCAGGAGAGCAGCTTTATTTCCAGTAATTATTATTTTTTAAGCAATGATACCAAAACACATTTTGCACTCATCAATCGATTCGACACTACAATGAAGTTCTTAAATCTTGATACAGTGCAAAAAGGATTTAAACCATTCATAGCATACCAGCCGCAAAATACTTTCACCCGTCCCGTGGCCATTCAAAAGGGCTGGCTTATAGTAAGTGAGCATTACTTCGAAAACCTGGATGCCGGTAAGATCGCATCCATCAGGACTTTGCTGTTGCCCATGCAGCCCTATCTCAGGATAAATAAAACATCGGCTTACTTTATTAGTTCAGAAGAAACCATAAAAAAATTAATGGGGATCATAAATACTAAAACTACTGACCAGGGTTGTTATTAAAGGATATGCATTGCGTATTTATAGTTACACCCGCTTTTTGTGAATTTGTTTGTAGATTTGAAATAAACTATGGATTTTTTTCTATTATATATAGACCCCGGGAGCGGCAGTTACATTTTACAAATGATAATTGCGGCTGTATTAGGAGTGAGTTTCTTTTTTAAGAATTTCTGGTTAGCTGTTAAAACATTTTTCACAGGCAAAAGGTCAAAAAAAGAAGAAGAAGAAGAAAAAGATACTGCCGAATGATCCCTCATGTAAAATAATTCAGTCAATACATGCCATCCCATCCTGCTTCATATAGAGATACTGCCGGTTTTATTTTTGATCATGAAGGCAAAGTTTACCGCTACATACATCCACTGTACAATCAACATTATACCCAATTAATGCAAAGCGGGTTATATGATGAACTGGTTAAAAAGCAGATGCTGATCGCTCACAGCGAAATTGCTGAAATTAATAAATTCAATTTTACCGAAGGCAAAGTATTATTTCCCGTACAGGTCCCGTTCATCAGCTACCCATACGAATGGAGCTTTGATATGTGGAAGGATGCTGCCCTACTTACACTGCATATTGCATCAGCAGCTTTAAAAAAAGGAATGATATTGAAAGATGCAACGCCTTTTAATGTACAGTTCGTTAACGGTAAGCCGCTTTTTATTGATACGCTTTCTTTTGAGAATTATTCAGCAGGAAAGCCATGGGTTGCTTACCACCAGTTCAGCGAATGTTTTTTAGGCCCCTTACTCCTGATGCATTACTGCCACCCCGATACCAATAAATTATTCACGGTTTATCCAAATGGCATCCCCATGGATGTATTGGTGAGCCTATTGCCCAAAAGCTCCCGCTGGAATATGAATACCTTCCTGCATGTTCACTTGCAGGCAAGATTTTCGGGAAAGAGAAAACAAAAACCTGCTGCTGAAAATAATTTTTCAAAACAAAAGCTGGAACTGCTGATAAAAGGCCTGGAGAATTTTGTGCAAAAATTATCGCCCAAAAAGGTAAAGACAACCTGGGATGATTATTATACCGATACAATTTTAGGCGATGAATACCTGGCAGCAAAGACCACACTTGTCAGGTCATTCATCAACCAGGCTGACTTTACTACTGCGATCGACCTGGGCGCCAATGAAGGCTATTTCAGCATGCTGATCAATGAAAATAAAAATGTGATCGCAACCGACTTCGACAGTAATTGCATCAATGAATTATACCTGCAGTTAAAGAGCGCGGGGCGGAAGAATATTCTGCCACTCGTTGCCGACCTGACCAGCCCTGCGCCGGCCATAGGGTGGAACAATGCAGAGCGGGCATCGCTGTGCTCAAGGCTTAAGGCCGACCTGGTGCTTGCACTTGCATTGATACATCATCTCTGTATTGCCAAAAATGTACCCCTTGCTTTTATTGCAAATTGGTTAGCGCCCATGTCAGCATACCTCATTATTGAGTTTGTGCCCAAATCAGATGAAAAATTGCAACAGCTTTTACAAAACCGTAAAGATATTTTTGATAGTTATACCCTGGAAAATTTTAAGGCCATATTCGACGGTAAATATGCCATATTAAAAGAAGAAAGCATAGGCAACACCAACCGGGTTTTATTTTTAATGAAACGCAAATAATGAAGCTGCTAAATAAAATACCTTTTTTTTTATTGTTACTGGTGTTGTTTTTTTGCCTGCACGGCAGTGTTGAGAATTATGGATACCTTGATGTAAATGAGGTCATCCGGGTATTTGCTATTACCTGTGCATGGGTAGTGCTCTTATTCCTGGTTGTCCTGGTTCTTACAAAAAATTTATTGTTGGCTTCGCTGGTAAGTTTTTTTATCAGCAGCTGGTGGCTGTTCTTTGGTGCTATGCATGATCTTATCAGGTCAACTTTTTTTTTGCAGTTCTTGAGATCATACACGGTACTCCTCCCGGTATTGCTCGTTCTCAATATTCTTGTTATCTGGTGGATCAAACGTAATATACAGCTTCATCCAAAACTATTCCTGTACCTGAATATTCTTTTCCTGGTTTTTTGTGTGGCTGATGCCGTGCTGTTAATGAACAAACATGTTAATTATAAAGAGATAAGTTTTGAGCAGGGAGTAAAATTCGATGCATCCAAAGTAACCCAAAAGCCAAATGTATATTTTCTGTTGTTTGATGAATATGCCGGCTATAAAAGCCTGCAGGATAGCTTTGGATTTAAAAATGACAGCCTGTATAGTTTTATGCAGCAGCATCAGTTTAAAATACTGCCCACTTTTTCCAACTACGATTTTACGCCCTATAGCATATCTTCCATCTTGAACATGCAGTACGTTGCCGGTAGCTATAACAACCAGGTGCTTGGCCAGACCGATATTCAGCATCGCTTCGGCGAGATCAGGACCGCACAGGTTCCGGCTATCTTTAAAAGTATGGGGTATAAAATTGCAAATTTTTCCATGTTCGATTTTAAAGACAACCCTGCTTTATCGCAAACCAACGGATTGTTTCCCATACATGCAGCCCTGCTTACCAATAAAATATTTCATAAGCGGATGGTAAAAGATATCGGGTGGTGGTTTATTACCGGTAAGTTCCAGCTTCCTTTTCTTAAAAAAAGTATTTTGTACAGGGATGACGGTTATAATAAGAAAGTGGAGGAAAAGGTTTTGGAAACAACTTCTGCAAAACAGGCCCAGCCGGAATTCTATTATGCACATTTCTTTTTACCGCATGGCCAGTATTTCCGCGACAGCACAGGAGTATTTAATAAGCCGGAACAGATCGCTGACCTTGATAATAAATACCTGTATCTCTCTTATTTAAAATATACCAATACCATAATAGAGGGGCTTGTAAAAAATATCAATGCTAAGGATTCTGCAGCCATCGTTGTCATCATGAGCGACCATGGCTTTTATGATTATGGTGGCCCCGGCCATCATGACCCTTATAATTTCGATAATATCTGTATGGTAAAAATGCCGGCAGCTAAAGCAGATACAGTTAATTTGCCCCGCAGCAATGTGAATGTATTCCGTTACTTGTTCAATAATGCCTATGGCCAAAATTTCCCGTACCTGGCAGACAGTACCGTATTTGTTATTGAAGACGCGGCATTTAAATAAGCAGGGAATCATATGATGCTTTTAAAAAAAATACCTTTTTTCCTGTTCCTGCTGCCGGTATTCTTTTGCCTGCACGGGGGTCTTGAAAATTTTGGTGTGATCTATCTTTCCGAAGTACTGCTCATTGGCCTATACATCAGCGTTGCCCTGCTGCTTTTATTCCTGCTTTTGTTTTGGATCACAAAAGATAAAAAGAATGCTGCCCTCACCAGTTTTTATGCAGGGTGGGTATACCTTTTCTTTGGTGCCCTGCAGGATTGGCTAAAGGATATTGCCCCGCTTTCATTTTTAAACAGGTATTCGGTTTTACTCCCGCTCTTATTCGTCAGTATCCTCTGCCTCCTGTATCTTTTAAAAAGAAAAAAAATTTTTGCGCAACGGCTGTTCCTGTACATGAATATTTTACTCATTGTTTATTGCACTGTGGATGCAGTGCTGTTGATACGCATGTCTTTCAGCAATAATAAAGACAGGATTTCGCAGGTGCCGTTCGATCATAATAAGATAAGTTCCAAACCCAATGTATATTACTTGCTGTTTGACGGTTACCCCGGTTATGCAAGCCTGCGTGATAGTTTTGGGTTCAGGAACGACAGCTTGTATAATTTCCTGCAGGGCAGAGGGTTTACAATCCTGCCTTCCTTTTCCAATTACAATTTTACGGTGCAGAGTATGTCCTCCATATTCAATATGCAATTTGTCTCCGAAAATTATTCGCATGGCAAGGAGCCCGGGAACCAGGAAGATATCCGGAAGCGGTTCAATGAAATTAAAAATGCAGCAGTGTTTTCAATCTACAGGAACATGGGGTATGAGCTAAAGAACTATTCTGTTTTCGATATCGGCAAACAGGGATCGATCAATCCTGATATTTCTTTTTTGCCTGTTCATAGCAAGGCGCTTACCGGTAAAATGCTGCATAAAAGAATAGCCCGGCATATGGGCTGGCGCTTCCAGGGAACCCTGCTGCAAAATATTTTCAGTTTTAAAGAACCATTATTCCAGGCTGATGCTACCAACCGGGAGATCATGAACAGGCTAAAGCAGGGGTTGGAAACAAAAACTGGCAAACCCCTGTTTTGCTATGCACATTTCATCATGCCGCATGTACCTTATTTCCGTGACAGCACCGGTGTGTTGATCAACCAGCCGGGGCAACAGGCCCATGATATCAATGATCCCCGGTATTTTTTACCCTATCTCATATATACCAACTCGGTCATCAGTTCGCTGGTAGATAATATCGCGGTAAAGGACCCTGGGGCAATGGTAATTGTTATGAGTGATCATGGGTTCAGGAAAGAATACAAAACAGCATTCGCCTCCGCGGCTTTCAACAACATCTGTGCAATAAGATCTCTAGGCAACAACCTGCTTCCCTCACAGGGTCCAATAAGCGGGGTAAATTTTTTCAGGTACCTGTTCAACAAGGCCTATGGGCAAGATATTCCCTATTTAAAAGACAGTATCGTGTATGTAATAGAAGATCAGGCGGTACTCAGGTAGGTAACACCTGGCGTTCTTTTATCCTAAACCCCTTTTTAAGATAAACACAAAATTGAATGTAGCCACAAAGACACTAAGCAGGAAAATGCTACGCATTTTACTTGGGGCCTTTGAGCCTTTGTGGCAACCATATTTTAGCAGCAGAGCTGCGAAAATCCCACCCTTTTCAGTGTTCTGGTTTTTAACAATCTGCCAAAATTGCACTAATCCCCCCTTGGCATAATCATTGCCATTTCTTCAGTAATCAAATAAAATTTATATCATGGGAAAGATTATAGGAATTGACTTAGGAACCACCAACAGTTGCGTAGCCGTAATGGAAGGCAACGAGCCGGTGGTTATTGCCAATGAAGAAGGCCGCCGTACAACCCCGTCGGTAGTGGCTTTTTTAAAGAATGGCGAGCGTAAAGTAGGCGATCCGGCCAAGCGCCAGGCCATCACCAACTCTCAAAACACCATCAGCAGTGTTAAGCGTTTTATGGGCCGCAGGTTTGATGAAGTAACGGAAGAAATAAGCCATTGGAGCTATAAAGTAGTAAAAGGTGACAATAATACTGTGCGTATTGACATAGATGGCAGGCAATATACCCCGCAGGAGATAAGTGCCATGGTACTGCAGAAAATGAAGAAAACGGCCGAAGATTATCTGGGCCAGGAAGTTACCGATGCGGTGATAACTGTACCGGCATATTTTAACGATGCACAGCGCCAGGCAACCAAAGAAGCCGGCGAAATTGCAGGCCTTAATGTTCGGCGCATAGTTAACGAACCTACAGCCGCAGCCCTTGCTTATGGATTGGATAAAGGTGGAAAAGATCATAAAATTGCTGTGTTCGACCTTGGTGGAGGAACATTTGATATTTCAGTTTTGGAATTAGGCGATGGTGTGTTTGAAGTAAAATCAACCAATGGCGATACCCACCTGGGTGGTGATGATTTTGATAAAGTGATTATGGACTGGCTGGCCGATGAATTTAAAAATGATGAAGCCATTGACCTGCGTAAAGATCCCATGGCCCTGCAACGTTTAAAAGAAGCATCAGAAAAAGCAAAGGTTGAATTATCATCATCAACCGAAACAGAAATTAACCTGCCGTATGTAACAGCAGTTGATGGAGTGCCCAAGCATTTAGTTAAAAAATTAACCCGTGCAAAATTTGAGGCCCTAGCCGATAAATTATTTGAGCGTTGCTTAAAGCCCTGCGAACTGGCATTGAAAGATTCCGGTATTGATAAATCAGCCATTGATGAGATCATAATGGTGGGTGGCAGCAGCCGTATTCCTAAAGTGCTGGAGATAGTAGAAAAATTCTTTGGTAAAAAACCAAACCGTGGTGTTAACCCCGATGAGGTTGTTGCCATTGGTGCAGCCATACAGGGTGCTGTACTAAGCGGCGATATTAAAGATGTATTGTTGCTGGATGTTACGCCTTTAAGTTTAGGTATTGAAACCATGGGTGGTGTGATGACAAGGTTGATAGACAGCAATACCACCATACCAACAAAAAAATCAGAAACATTCAGTACCGCAAGCGATAACCAGCCCGGTGTGCAGATACATGTATTGCAGGGCGAGCGGCCGATGAGCAACCAGAACAAGAGCCTGGGTACTTTTAATTTAGATGGCATACCGCCTGCACCACGTGGCGTACCGCAGGTAGAAGTGATATTTGATATTGATGCCAATGGTATTTTGCATGTAACGGCAAAAGACAAGGGCACCGGCAAAGAACAAAAAATACGCATTGAAGCAGGCAGCGGCTTAAGCAAAGAAGAAATTGAAAAGATGAAGAACGATGCCAAGGCCAATGAAGAAACTGATAAGGCCGAAAAAGAAAAAGTAGAAAAGATAAATGGTGCCGACAGTTTAATATTCCAGACAGAAAAACAACTGAAGGAATATGGCGAAAAAATACCGGACGAAAAGAAAGAGCCCATTGAAGCCGCTTTAACCAAATTAAAAGAAGCACACAAAAGCCAGGACATTGCAGCCATTGATGCAGCCAGTGCCGAAATGAATACCGCTTGGACAGCCGCCAGCGAAGAAATGTATAAGGCTACGCAGTCCGCAGGTGGCGAAGGTGCCGGTGCAGGACCCAGTGGGCAGCCTGGCGATGGTAATGGACAAGATGCTGGCGGAGAACAGCAGCAGGGTAGTGGGGAGAGTAAAGTGGAGGATGTGCCGTTTGAGGAAGTGAAGTAAGAGAACGCCCTTGTCATTTCGACGCAGGAGAAATCTATAAATAAAAAATCCTATCAGTTTTTTGGTAGGATTTTTTTATGTACCCAACTTTTAAATCTCTGTGCATCTTCATTGGCGTCGCACTCTTGTACATAAATTCCTTACTGGGCTTTTACCAAGGTGCAGAAAGTAGTTTGCCTTTTTCAATAATTCCAAAAGGCGGCACACTCTAAATACAGAAAGGCGACATAACCGGTATTGAAAATCAAATAGTTGATTTTTTGAATCCCCAAATGAGTTCGTATATTTATGTTGGCAGCAATTATTTGAAACACTATAATATGCGAAATTTTTTTAGTAAGTATATTGACACAAAAAAATTAGTTACCGGCATTGTTCAAGCTATATTAGTTGGACTCTTCCTACTCATTTGGAATAACTACGGACAAATAAAAGCGTTCTTAGGGCCAGCATTTTCCTATTCGGTTTCAATTCCTATCGTTCCGACCATTATCCTTTTAATAATAATGCAATACTTTGTTCATAAAGGCCTTTTAAAATTTCAAGCTAAGTTTGGGAAACGAAAGAGCATTTCAGTTGGACAATGGAATGTATCTACAACGCAAAATACTTCGCAGTGGGTTTCTTATAAAGAAATAAATTTGAACACTGGACTTCTTACTTCTGTTAAATGCCAAGTCTTTCTTAAATCAAGTTATTTACGATTTGGATTTAAGCTTTTAGACAAATCTGCAAGCATACTAGGAACAAATGGCATATTAACAGCGGAAAATAATGGCCTCTTTCACATTCAAAAAGCAAGTAATAGTAACAGAATACTTACAACTTCCTATAAAAACGGAATACAGGATGGAACAGATATATACTCCGGGGACTATATCGCAGATACTCCTATAAAAGTCGAACTAAGAATTTCACCGAAAAATTTTCTTGAGTTTCTCGTTAATGAACAAAGTTATTATCAAACTTACGTTAAAACTGAATATAGGGAACGGCTCATACTGATGGCTTGGGGCGATGGGAATGAATATGAAATGGAAATTACAAATATCCAAGTCTCAACTAAAGTATAACTTCGCCACTGTTGGTCTTCGCCCCAATCTTCACTGTTGTCTGGTCTTATTGACCAACAACGAATAAACAAATGATGCGTCGGATATTTTCATAAATTCCAATGAATGAATCTTACTCATTACCTTTATCTCTTTATAATAGATAAATGTCATGAAAATATTCTTAATCATATTGTTATGTTGTCCTGTAATTTCGTACGCACAAACAACTATTCCTAAATTTGAAAACGATACGCTTTATACAACAAGCGGATATAAAATTTACAAAGGGCAAATCCTACAACTTGCTTCTGGTACAGCGGAAAATTCGAAGTTTAGGTTCATTAAATTACAGGGAGGTAGTTATTTGGATGCTGATAAATATGAAAACACGAGCATCCTCGTAAAGAAGTTATCTGATTTTAAAATGTCAGGACTT
>JBBSJI010000095.1:0-10632 GCA_038257425.1 Chitinophagales bacterium | reverse complement strand
TATCGGGGAGCAGACTTGAACTGCCGTCCGCCGCGGCGGATTGAATCCGATCCTCAATAAGTAGTTCCTGTATTTTTTTGAACTGTGCCTGTTTATAAGTTATCATCCGGGGACTAAACTCCACGGATTTTAAATAATAAGATTCTTTAAACTGCTGGCATATTTGTACGTAAACCTGACCAATATCATAAACTTAAAAGATGGTTATGTGATTTAAGTTACCATTCAACAACTGGTTTGCTTCTACATTTGTTTTATTAATCATTCATTCAAATTTTTACAAATGGCAAATCATGAAATTGAAACACAATGGATGGGGAAAATGCAGTTCAATGCGCTTATAAACGGACATACGGTTGTAATGGATGCTCCTGAAAAAGCGGGGGGAGATGATATAGCTCCGATACCAAAACCTTTTGTGCTGGCAGCGCTTTCCGGCTGTACAGGCATGGACATTATAGCCCTTCTTCGTAAATCAGATAAGGCTATTGATGATCTTAGCATCACAGTAACAGGAGAGCTCAGTAAACAGGCCCCAATTCAATATGTTTCTATACATGTACTTTACACTTTAAAGGGAGATAAAAGCATAAGGGAAGCTGCATTGAAGGCTGTTATGGATTCACAGGAAAAATATTGCGGTGTGAGCAGTATGCTGAAAAAAGCGATACCGGTAACATGGGAAATAAATTTTAATGGCGAAGAAATCTTCAATAACAAACTCATTCCCGCAAGCATTGCCATTTAATTATAAATGGCAATGTGTTTATAAAAGATGATTATAGTCATATCAATAATCTGCTGAGAAAAAGTAATTTTGTTCTATGCAACTCTGGAAAAATATCATCAGCCGCCCTTCTTAATTATTCCTTTGCCTCTATTGAGGCAATAATCCCACCTCATCATTTCTTTATTTAAATACATATTGTATGCAAACCATTATAGAACCGTTCAGGATAAAATCTGTTGAGCCCATTTACTTCAACACAGCAGATGAAAGAAAAATAATTTTAGAAAAAGCTTTTTATAATCCATTTCTGATTCATTCAACAGATGTACTGATTGATTTATTGACTGACAGTGGTACAAGTGCCATGAGCAGCAACCAATGGGCCGGCATCATGCAGGGCGATGAATCGTATGCCGGTAGTCCCAGTTTTTTTCGATTTGAAAAAACCATACAGGATATTACCGGAATGCCAATTGTAATTCCTGCACACCAGGGAAGAGCTGCGGAAAAAATATTATTCAGCATAATGGGTGGCAAAGGAAAGTATTTTGTAAGTAATACTTTGTTTGATACTACCAGGGCAAACATTGAATACTCGGGTGCAGAAGGTATTGACCTGATTTGTGAAGAAGGAAAGCATCCAACTGTTTCGGCAGCTTTTAAAGGGAATATAGATACTGTTGCTTTAAAAAAATTCATTGCAAAAAAAGGTTCAGCAAATATTCCGCTTTGCATTATTACAGTTACCAATAATTCGGGTGGTGGTCAACCGGTAAGTATGCAAAATATCAGGGAAGTAAAAAATATCTGTACAAAAAATAAAATCCCACTTTTTATTGATGCCTGCCGTTTTGCTGAGAATGCTTATTTTATAAAACTGCGTGAAGAAGGTTATGCATATAAAAGCATACCTGAAATTGCCAAAGAACTTTTTTCTTATGCAGATGGTTGTACCATGAGTGCCAAGAAAGATGCCTTGGCAAACATTGGTGGATTCCTTGCTATGCATAATGAACAACTGGCACAGCAATGTCGCAATTTATTGATCATGACAGAGGGATTTCCAACTTATGGAGGCCTTGCCGGCAGAGACCTGGAAGCCATTGCCATTGGATTGAATGAAGTGATGGACGAACATTATCTGCAATACCGCATCCGTAGTATTGAATACCTGACCAATAAATTAATTACTGCCGGTGTGCCGGTTATGCAGCCTGCAGGGGGCCATGCAGTATACCTTGTTGCCGATGAATTTTTATCTCATATTCCGGTTGATCAATACCCCGGGCAGGCATTGGTAGGTGCATTGTATATACATGGAGGCATTCGTAGCGTGGAAATTGGCTCATTGATGTTTGGAAAATATGCCTGCCCCGATAAAAGCGGGGATGCTGCTAAAAAACTGATACCGGCACAATTGGAATTGGTCCGTTTAGCTATTCCAAGAAGAGTATATACCCAAAGCCATATAGATTATGTAGCTGAAGTGATCATTGAAGTATTCAATGACCGGGATAAAATAAAAGGATTAATCATTGTTGAAGAAGCACCGACGCTCAGACATTTTACTGCAAAACTGAAACCAATTGAATAAAAAATAAAATCAATAAAATGAAAAATATAAAACAAAGCTGGGCCGAACCCTACAAAATTAAAATGGTAGAGTTATTAAAAATGACTACCCCTGCACAACGTAAAAAAGCTATGCAGGAAGCTGGTTACAATACCTTTCTTTTAAAGTCAGAAGACGTTTATATTGATCTGCTTACTGATAGCGGAACTTCTGCCATGAGCGACCGCCAGTGGGCCGGCATGATGATGGGTGATGAAGCTTATGCAGGCAGCCGTAATTTTTATCATCTGGAAGCAGTGGTGAAAGATATTTATGGATACAAATATCTTATCCCTACGCACCAGGGCCGTGGTGCAGAAAATATTCTGTCAAAAATATTAATAAAGAAAGGCGATATTATTCCAGGCAATATGTATTTCACTACTACCCGCCTGCACCAGGAACTGGCCGGCGGAAAATTTGAAGATATTATTATTGATGAAGCACACGACCCTGAAAATGAATTTCCATTTAAAGGAAATGTTGATTTAAATAAATTAGAAAAGCTGATCAAAAAATATGGTGCTAAAAAAATTCCCTATGTAAGCATGGCCACCAGCGTGAATATGGCTGGTGGCCAGCCAATAAGTATGAAAAATTTAAAAGAGCTGAGGGCACTTACAAAAAAACATGGCATCCGGATCATTCATGATATGACGAGAGTGGCGGAGAATGCATTCTTCATTCAGCAAAGGGAAAAAGGATATACTAATAAAACCATCAAACAAATTGTAAAAGAGATCTGCTCTTATACTGACGGTGCTACCATGAGTGCTAAAAAAGATGCACTGGTTAATATTGGTGGTTTTCTTGCCGTTAATGAATGGGATGTTTTTGAAGAAGCCAGAAATATGGTGGTGGTGTATGAAGGCCTGCACACTTATGGTGGACTTGCCGGCAGAGATATGGAAGCGATGGCCATAGGTATTGGCGAAAGTGTTAATGATGACCATATCAGGGCAAGGGTTGGACAGGTGATTTATTTAGGAGAGAAAATGATGGATTATGGTGTTCCTATTGTAAAACCCATTGGCGGACATGGCATTTTTGTTGATGCTAAAAAATTTTTACCACATATCAAGCAGGAGCATTTTCCTGCACAATCATTAGCTGCTGAAGTGTATCTTGATTCCGGTGTAAGGACCATGGAAAGAGGTGTTGTATCGGCCGGAAGAAAATCCAATGGAGAAAATTATTATCCCAAACTGGAGCTGGTGCGGTTTACTATTCCCCGCCGTGTGTACACACAGGCACATATGGACGTGATTGCAGAATCGGCAGCAAGAGTTTATGAACGCCGAAATAAGATCAATGGAATGAAAATGATCTATGAACCAAAATATTTACGATTTTTCCAGGCCAGGTTTGAAAAACTGTGAGTTCTAGCCAAGTAAATAGGCCAACCCACTATTAACCGGCTCACACAAATCATTTACTCTCTTCTGCCTGCACATGTTTTCAAACAGGTCCCTTACCGCTTTGTAATCATCATGTATAGGACATGGGTGTTTTGCAGAACATTTGCTCAAGCCTAATCCGCATTGATTAAAAACATTTATTCCATCAATCGTTTCAACTATATTAATGACAGGCTGATTTTTTTGTTTTGCAGATATATAAAATCCTCCGGTAGGTCCTTTCGAACTGTTGATCACCTGCCCTTTTACAAGTGTTTGCAGCATTTTTCCAACAGTATGTTCACTGGCATCAATAAATTCAGCAATTTCTTTGATACCAGCTTTTTCACCGGATTCAAATTTTGATGCCAGGTAAATAACTGCTTTGATGGCTGTTTTACAGGTAAGGCTGAGCATTTATATATCGTTTAAAAATTCCTGTCCTGCCTCCGAGATCATTTCATGATTCCAGGGTGGGTCAAATGTTAATTCAATGGTTGGTTCGTATTCAGGGAAGCTTAATTTTAAATTTTCCTTTACCGCATTTGTAATAGATTCTCCCATAGGACAAAATTGAGTGGTAAGTGTCATGGTACAATATACCTTCATTGTCGTTTCATCAAAATCAATTTGGTAAACCAGGCCCAGATCCACAATATTCAACCCAATCTCGGGGTCCACTACATTTTGCAGAGCTGCCAATGCAGCCGTGCATTTCAAATTGTTATTTGTAAGTACATTCATCATGAACCAGGTTTATGCAGCAGCAATTTAATTACATTCCAGTTATACAATAAAGCAGTTATCAAAAGAAAGACTGCAGCAATTTGCAACAGCAAAGTAAAATTCAGTAAAATTCCTGCAGTAAATAATACAAATCCGAAAATATAGGCCACACTCATCCATTTAAAAATGGTATTACTGAACAGATCTTTTGGACTAGGTGCCTTTCCTTTTCCGGCTAATTGATGATATACCTTATTCCACACGATAAAGGGTAAAGTCTTAAATGTCATGCCTAAAATAATAGCTGTGATCCATCCGAAAAAAATAATAAAGCCATAAGTAATTACAAGGCTGATATTTTCCTTAGCTGACATGACCAATAATGCAATAATAATAACAAGAAAGATCACCGGTATCAACATCATAAGCACCGAAAGCAAAGAAACTTTCATTTGTTCATCCACCTTTTTGCGAATGCGTTGCTTGTAAGATTGGTAACAGAAATTGCCGAATAATATAATGGCTGCAGCAACCGTAAGCAGCGGGATGATCAGGAGCGATCTGCTATCAGTATATAAAGAAATAAAAACGAATGTCAATAGTCCCCCATTAATTAATCTATAAATCCACCAAAGTATTTTGGTATTGCTGTACTTTGAGATCAGGAACATGGGTATTAACCTGGATCCGATTCCTGTTATCAATAATAAAAACCAGCCTGCAATACCGAGATGAGCATGCAATGGAAGATAATCCAAAGAGTTTTTAGACATTACAGGATAAGTAAAGTTGTAAACCAGCAAAAGCCCAATGATGGCGGTTGCCAATAACCAAATGGCAGCTGTAAAAACAAAAAAGGCATGAACATTTTCATGTTCACTTTTTACCATGCTCATGGCAAGATTAATAAGATAAGCTATGATCGCTAAAATGATCAATATCCCTCCACATTGGGTATGCAAACCCATATCGAAGACATAAAAGCCATAGGCTAATAACGGAATGCCCAATGCAGCCAAAACAAATGAAGTATATGCCAGCTTATTGCTGTACAATTTTCCTTCGATTAATACCGGCACCAATTGATGACTGGCACCGAGGATCATCATAGTACCCCAGCCAAGCGCCATGATATGGGTGATGGCTAATGTATGCGGAAGAAAATAATGATTTGTAATATCTGTAGCAGATAATAATAAAAGAATGGCAGCAACAAGAAAAGCAACAGCAGCATAGCCGTAAAATGGCAACACCGCTTTATAAGATGTAGTTTTTGACTTTTCTGTATTTCCGGTTGCAAACATATCAGTCTTTATAAATCAGAAGATGTACTTCTGCATCACTGATCTCTTTAATGCGGTAGCTGAAATCCTGCTCCTCCAGTTCGGGTAATAAGAAAACAGGAATGCGTTTGTGATAAACAAACAAGGCTTTATCTTTTGGCAAAGTATTCAACGCTTCCAGTATCGTATGCATGGGTAAAGGCATTTCCAGATTTCTTACATCAACTGTTTTAAGTTTAACATTAAAACGGTTTAGTATTTCATCCCAGCCTTCAGAGTAGGCAGTCACTCTATTTTCAAACTGCAAGGGCTTATCTGACCTCTTATAAAAATAAGTATACAGCAGGTCATCATTGATGGTCTCTGTGTATGATTCAAAGCCCTGTTTGCCCAGCAGGTGCATTAACGGAGTTGGTTCAAAACTATTGATGATCTTAAGTACATAACCTGTTTCCAACGCATTCACTTTTTGCAGGATAATGTTCAGCGGATCTTTACCTGTTTCTATAACCGGTCGTACATCCAATTCAATGATCTTATCAGCATGTATATTTTTCATGAATTCCGGAACAGATTTATTTTCTCCGGCCTTATCAAAGGCAACTGCTGTTTTATCAATTTCAAAACCTAATGGCTGCAGCTTGTTGAAAAATTCATCTACACTGCAGCCACCAAGTTTTGAAGCCATGGCAATGCTTGTTCTTCCTGCAATCACTTTACGCAATAACGGGTTGCGCAACTTTGTAAACTTTGGCGAAATGCTGACAATAGTTTCAAGTGCATCGGGATGCTGCTTTAACAAGCTGGCAATTTTGGTATTGGCGTTGATGGTTATCATTTTTCAAAGTATTGTGGAAACAGGTTAATCTGCTTTTCAATTTCATTCAACATGGTTGCTGCACTTGCAATCGTTGCCGCTTTCTTCAGTTCTTTCGTTTTTCCCATCAGCGGCTCAAGCCATTGGTGCAGGGCATCGTGGTCAGCACCTTTCATTTTACAGTCACTGACCAATTTATTTAATCCGTCCTCTAACTGTGCAGTTGTTTGCATATAGTTTTCAAGATTTTCTTTTTTAGCATTGGAAACAATGGTTTGCAATAAGATCACATTCAATATAGTTGTTGAATCAGCCTTCCATTTGGCACCGTTATTTAAAACAAGCCCTTCAGATTTTTTTTCATGATCTTCATGATTTTCTACAGCCGGTGCTGAATCTGCACTGGCTGTATTATCATTTTTAGAATTACAGGCCGGCAAAAGACTTGCTGCCAATAACATGGTTAGTATTTGTTTCATTGGTTTATTTTTTTTTCTATTTCCAGTGCCTTTGGAAACAGGATGTTATTCTCAAGATGTATATGCAAATGCAGGTCTTCTTCAAATTCGTCCAACATCCTGTAGAGTAAGCTATAGCTTGCACAGGCATCCTCTGGCAATACATAATTTTTAGAGAGTTCCCTGATCTCCTCCAGGTTTTTTCCCACCAGTTCATGCTCCATCTCCATCATGTTGATTGGGTTTTGCACCGTACCAAAATGAGCGGCATGCAATGGCTGTGTATTATTTTCTGCCGTAACGAGTTCTTTAATATATGGGAATAATACTTTTTCTTCTTTAACCATATGCCCCATTAATTCAGCATTTATTTCAATAACCAACTGATTGATACGTAATAATTCCGGATGATGGTTACCATGCACCTTCATTACTTTATCTGCGTAAGCTTTTATATCAGGTAAATTTTTCCGTACATAACTGTGATGGGTGTTAACGATATAGTCAGCCAGAAAATCCAAACTCCACTCTCCATAAGGAACCGGGCGTGAGGATGGCATCTTATCAGCCTGCTGTAATTCCTTTTCTATTTTGGTTACATCCAGGCCCTTTTCTGCACAGGCTTCCTTCACGGTTTTCTTTCCGCCACAACAAAAGTCTAATCCGTATTTTTTAAATACCTGTGCTTTACGTAAATCTTTTGCGGCAATTTGTCCAAGTGTTTCATCATTTTCACCGCTGAACTTTTTTGATATTTTTACCTTCCACCATTCAGGTCCTTCTTCCAGGTACTCCCAGGTAAATATATTTCCCCTTTCGCCCAGCAATTGATAATACAAGGGTTTAGGATCATGATCGTTGTGAATGGTTAAACTCTCCCCTTCTGTCAGTTCATCAAAACGAACAAAGATAGTAGGATGTTTTTGCCTTGGCTCCAGCAAGGTTACGTTTAGGATATTTTCTGCTACTGCTTGCATATTATCTAATTTTTAAGTTGATTGATAATGCAAAGATATTGATTATTATTTAATAAAAGTATTTAATTACTTTTATTTGCCATCAGATGATAATTCTTCTATTTATGGTCAATCGGGCAAAATTTATATAACAACCGGTATATGGAAGAGGATGCTTTTATTGGACAAAGTTTACGGGATATACATATTGCATCAAGTATTTTTTACAATTCCCGGAGAAGATCGTCTCCATTAACTCATAACTAAAAATCCGACTCTCCTATCGAAGAATTAGTTTTTCCGTTTATTGATTAATAAAAGGGTATTGAAAATGCAGTAACTCCAGTTCGAAAGTTGCATTGTTTAACTGGCTTGTAAATAGTTTTCTGAAAGTTTGAGCTATGCCCGGCAACCGGTGATAGTAAGAGATACCTTCTTTTAGGTTTTTAAAAAAAGAAACATAATATTTTTTCTTTTCAGCCAACTGCTTATCTCTAAAATCATTTTCCAACTGTTCCTTCAGGTAAATAATATATAAATTCAACTCCGTAATGAACATATGAGGCCTGTAGATATTGGTAAGAATGTTTTTTCTGCCATAAATATGGTCGGTCATAGTTTGCAGCGAAACAACCTCCGAAAAATTTACAATATTCGGCCCGGGGCAAATATTTACAGCATTCAGATTTTTTATCATTATTTGATCATAGTTTATGGCAGCGGCATTGCTCAACCCTATACATAAACATTCCTTATCCAATACTTCATTTAACTGCCTGCTATATTCAGGCTCTGGCAGATCAAGCGATTGCAACTGTGCTATTTTTAATTTCTGGTATTTACGTGATGCTGTACAAATTGGCTCCTTGGTAAACTCTGTATTAAAAGCCAGGTGCTTTTCGGTACAGGGGCTTCCTGGTTTGCCACTTGCAATTCGTGCCTGTTTTTCTTTATCAGCGCTGGTTCCTTTAAGGTAATAGAACCTTACTCCAAAAGGAGAATTCCGGCTTAACACTACGTCCTTTTCTTTAGCAGCACACAAAAGATTTAATGTTTCATCATCAACAGTAGTGGCTTCCGGTACCAATAAAAAAGGAGTTCCCCATCCGGTACTTTCAATATTATAATATTGATGCAAAAAATCATCCTCCTGGTGTGTACCAATACCACCTTGAACTGTAATTATTAATTGGGGAGGATAAATAAATTTTCTTTTAATTTTTTGTTCCAATGCTTTATTATACAGTTCAAAAAGCGAATCGATTAGTTCCCGTTTCCTGGATTTGAATTCTTCGAGGATGGGGCCCAGCAAATAGCCTTCAGTTGCAAAGGCATGGCCGCCACAATTCAATCCTGACTCGATCCTGAATTCACTTACCCAGATCCCTTTTTTAGCCAGGTATTTACCTTGAATGAATGCTGAACGGAAATCACTCACTTTAATTACTATCTTTTTTGTAAAACCTCCATCAGTATTAACATCAAACCCTGAACAGTTTTCAATATAATTATACAACCGCAGATTTGTACCTGCAGAAAATATTACAGAGGAATTTTGAAGATCACTTGTTGCAAATCCTCTTAATGCAACTACTGCATCTGAACCATCTTCAATCATTTCGCCTGCTTTATTAAAATTATTCCTGTCAGTCTTGGTCATGATATTTACATCAATACTGCCCGAGCGGATTTGAGTACGTAAATAATTCTCCATTTTTTTCTTTTCAAGTTCATCCTCAGTCTTCATCATTTTGCAGTAGAATTGTTTTAACGTGCTATCCTCCGGCAGCATTTCAAAATATTTTACTATTTCTGAGCCTGTTTCAAAAGCAGCATTTCTGAGTTTTTCAACCTGGCTTTGAACAATGCTGTTAACCAGGTTAAGGTAATCTGTAATTCGCTTTGCCCTGAAATCATCTTCATGTACAGAGATAGGTTGATAAGTTTTACCAATGGTTGGATAATAATGTTTCCGCATCATTTCTATCAGCCTGTTTTCTACGATTGATATAACTGATGAAATTCCAAAACGGGCAACTTTAATCGGTGTATCAATGGTATAAGCCAAACCCATAACCGGGATATGAAATTTATGTTGTGGAGAATTGTACATGGGATTATTGAATAAATAAATTGTAAATAATGTAATTAAAAAATGGATATTTTAATGATCAGGCTTCAGGCATTTTTCTTTTATCTCATGAAATATTTCATGGGCATCAGTTATCATAATTTTTAATTCAGCATCAGACGTATTACTCTTCACTGCTTCATTAATTTTTCTGCATTGCTTAACCAGCCTTTTTAGTATGGGCCTAGTTAAAGCTCCGTTATAGCCCCCAGGTACTGTAGATTTCTGCCAGGCAGTTGCTTTGTTCAGTAAATCACCTGCTTTGTCTTTTAAAGGCTGCAAGTTACCCTCATCAGCAGGATGAAATGTGGTACTCATCACTGCATGAAAATCTTCCATCGCTTTCCAACTAGCTTCTTCCTGAGCATGCACTGTAAGGGTTATTGAAGAAAAAATAAGCATCAGGAACAGATTTTGTACTTTTTTCATATTGATTGTTTTTATTAAAAATTATATCTGGTTTATTGCATAGGATAATTTTTCTTCTGCCAGATCATCTCGTTTCCAAATTATCTTTTTACC
>JBBSJI010000094.1:0-10638 GCA_038257425.1 Chitinophagales bacterium | reverse complement strand
TGGGTATATTGTTGCTTATCAGCGATGCTGCCGAATCATTGGGATTCAAAATATTCAATCTCCGTCAAATGCAGTCGGCGAAACCTGGACAGTTAGAATTCCAGGGACTGCGATTCCTGGTGCTGAAACAAATTCAAGTGCAAGATTTTCACAAAATGATACTGCTATAATTTGTCAGGGCGATCGTTTTACTTTTGATTTCAGTGCCACAGATATAAATAATGATTCACTGGTGTATGCTTTTACACCTGCTTTTGGTGGAGCATCCAATACAGCCCCCAATCCTCCAAATGCTTCAAATCCTCCTTATGCATCAGTACCGTATGCAGGAGGCTTTTCGGGTTCACAGCCCCTGGGAAGTGGTGTAACCATAAATACAGCAACGGGTATTGTAACAGGCTTTGGACCATCAATTGGTATTTATGTAATTACAGTTACAGTAAGCGAATATAAAAGAGGTACCAATATTAAAATTGCGGAAGTACGTAAATCACTTCATATTGAAGTTACCAACTGCTCTTCTACTGCCGCAGAATTGGAACCTGATTATACAAGCTGTGATGGTTTTACTTTAACTTTTACTAATCGCAATAATAATAATATTCAAACTTTTGACTGGGACTTTGGGGATGGTAATACTTCTACTCAAGCATCACCAACACATACTTATGCCGACACTGGTGTTTATACCTTAAAGCTGGTTGTAAATCGTGGTCTGCCATGTTCTGATTCTACTACAGCTCCTGTAAAAGTTTACCCCGGTTTTTTTCCTGATTTTACTATGAGTGGTCAATGTCAGAATGTTCCTGTTCAGTTTACTGATATAACAACTGCCACTTATGGTGTACCCAATAAATGGAGCTGGAACTTTGGTGATTTTTCTTCTCCTAACAATACATCAATCCTTAAAAATCCAACGCATGGCTACACAGCAACTGGCATTTATAATATTGTGTTTGTGGTGGAAAGCAGCAAAGGCTGCAAGGATACTGTTTTAAAAAATCTTGATATTCTGCAGCAACCTTTATTATCTGTCAGCAACGATACCCTCATCTGTATTATTGATACGCTGCAATTAAATGCCGTAGGCAGTGGAACATTTTTGTGGAGCCCCAATTATATGATCAGTAATGTAAACATTGCAAATCCATTGGTTAGTCCCGATGTAACCACCACTTATTTTGTAAATCTAACTGATGCTTTTGGCTGTACTGCAAATCAATCAATAAAAGTGAATGTGAAAAATTTTGTTACGCAGTTTGGCGGGCCCGATACAACTATCTGCAGAAACGATACCGTGGTTTTAAAACTCACCAGTGATGCTTTGAATTTTGTATGGACAGAAACCCCTGCAGGCAATACTTTAAATAATCCCACTTTAAAAAATCCTACAGCAAGGCCGCTGGTTACCACAACCTATCATGTTGTTGGCAATATTGGTAAATGTATTGCCGAAGATGATATAACTATAACACCCGTGCCTTATCCTGCCGCCAATGCCGGGCCAGATAATACCATCTGCTTCGGTCAATCGGCACAGCTCAATGCCTCGGGTGGCAGTATTTACTCGTGGAGCCCAACTGCTTTTTTAACGGCTACCAATATTCCTAACCCGGTTTCGGTACGGCCAACAGATAATGTGCGTTACATTGTTACGGTAAGAGATGTTTTGGGATGCCCCAAGCCGGTAAAGGATACTATGTTTCTTTTTGTAGCAAAGATTGTTGCCAATGCAGGCCCAAGAGATACTTCTGTTGTTCTGGGCCAGCCCTTACAGCTAGGTGCATCGGGCGGCCCCAATTATGCATGGACACCCACTACCTGGCTTAATGATCCCTTCATCAGCAATCCCATTGCCCTGCCGCAAAACGATATTGAATACGTAGTAAGGGTAAGCAATGCAGTTGGCTGTTTTGATACTGACAGCATAAGGGTGCATGTATTTAAAATTAAACCCGACCTGCTGGTGCCCAATGCATTTTCGCCTAATGGCGATGGTAACAATGATATTTTTAAACCCATACCCATTGGTATGAAATCGGTAGACATCTTTAGGGTGTACAACCGCTGGGGGCAAATGTTATACTCCGGTACCGGTAATGGAGCTGGCTGGGATGGCCGGTTTGCAGGTAAGAAACAGGAAACCGCTACCTATGTGTGGTATGCCGAGGGAGTTGATTACCTGAATAATAAATTAAAAAGAAAGGGATCCGTGATATTGATACACTAATTAACATGTATATAAGTTTAAACGCCGTTCCTTTGTCAGGACGGCGCTTTTCGTTAGCTTTAACCTTTCCCCCAACCGCAACCAATTTAATTATGAAGAAAATTTTATTTTTCTGTCTTTTTATTTTTTTAATGTGTGATGCTTTTGCCGATCATATATCAGGTGGAGAAATGTCTTATATCTACCTCGGACCAGGAACAACTGCAGGAACTTTAAAATATCAGGTGTCCTTGAGGCTATATAGAGATTGCGCCTCTGGAGGTGCTCAATTGGATCCTACAGTCGTTTTTACAGTTTTTAATACGCTTACAAATGCCCAGTTTTTAAATATTCAGAATATTCCAGGCTCTGCTACTTTTATCATTAGAAAAACCCCCGTAGACCCCTGTATTGATGATCCCATCGAATTACAGGTTTGTTTTGAATACAAGATTTATACAACAATTATAGACAATATTCCCGTTACTCCCGACGGCTTTACAGTGACCTATCAAAGATGTTGCAGGGTTGGTGGGATGGAAAATATAAATTCAGTGGGTATAGGCTCAACATACTTTACAAAAATACCCGGCAATATGAATGCAGGGGCTGAAACCAATACAAGCCCGGAATTTAAAACAAAGGATACAGTACTTATTTGTTCTGGAAGACCAATAGCTTTTGATTTTAGTGCTGTTGATGCTGATGGAGATTCATTGGCTTACAGGTTTTATAATGCTTTTACCGGTGGCGGGCCTGCGGGCGGAGGAAATGTACCCAACCCGGCATTCCCCCCACCATATATTCCTGTTACCTATATTAATGGGTATGCTGCTATTTTTCCACTTGGTTCTTCAGTAAATATTAGTGCTACAACAGGCTTAATAAGTGGCACAGCCCCTAATGTAGGGGTTCTTGGAAATAAAATATTTGCTATTACTGTGTTAGTAACAGAGTTCCGCAATGGGATTGCTATCGCAACTCATTTTAAAGATCTACAGATAAGGGTTGTAGATTGCCAGATACCAACAGCAAATCTTGACCCCGTATTTACAACCTGCACTGGATATAGTGTAACTTTTGCTAACAACGCACCTAATAATCCTGTTCCTACTTTTGATTGGGAATTTGGCGATCCTGCAAGTGGCCCATTGAATTACTCTAACCAACAAAGTCCTACACATGTATTTACAGATACAGGAGTTTTTATTGTTAAGCTTGTTTTAAACAGGGGTTTGCAATGCGGTGATTCCACAACAATGTCTGTAAGGATTTATCCCGAATTTTTTCCAGGTTTTACTTCGGCACCCCAGTGTGTAAATACGCCCGTTCAATTTACAGATACTACCTATTTCCGGTATGGAAATATGGTTGCATGGCGTTGGGATTTTGGAGTTCCTTCACCGGTATTAGATGATACCAGTCGCCTGCGAAACCCATTATACACTTATTCGAGCAGCGGAAATCACCCGGTTGAACTCATCGTTACTAATGATAAAGGCTGTATAGATACCCTTGTAAAAACTATTACCATCGGCGATACCCCCGTTGTTAGTTTATTATCTGTGGATACTGCTTATTGCGGTTTAGACAGCCTGCAGCTTTCTGCATCAGGGACGGGTAGTTTTAACTGGACACCCAATATCAATATCAGCGGCGCCAATACGGCTACACCTTTGGTTTATCCAACCGTACCCACCAGGTACACGGTAACCTTAACCAATGCATTCGGTTGTTTTAAAAGCGACTCGGTTTTGGTTACGCCCAAGTTAGATCTTACCAATTCCATTGCTGCAAGCACAACTAATATTTGCGAAGAAGATACTTTACAGCTTAATGGAAGTACCAATAAAACAAATAATATAAGCTGGCAATGGAGCCCGCCGGGCAGTGTTGCAACGCCCACTGCACAAAATACATTGGCTTATCCGGCTGTAACAACCAACTACACTTTAACCACAACCTGGGGTGCTAATTGCGTGGCAACAGCCACACAGAATATTGTTGTAAAACCATTGGCCATTCCCAATGCTGGGCCCGATGATGCATTATGCAACGGGCAGGCATCCATACAGCTTAATGCCAGTGGAGGTAATACTTATCAATGGACACCAACAGCAGGCTTAAGCAATCCAAATATTGCAAACCCGGTAGCTTCACCAAACGTTACAACTACTTATATAGTTGCTGTAGGTGTTACCGGCTGTGCCAAAACAAGGGTTGACAGCATGGTACTTACTGTGCGTACCTTACCTGCCATCAGCACTACCAATGATACACTCATTTGTTATATTGATACCTTACAACTGAATACTACAGGCACAGGCAGCTTTACATGGACACCCAATTACATGATCAGCAATACCACTATTGCTGATCCGTTGGTTAGCCCTGATGTACCAACTACATACTATGTTCGGTTAACGGATAACTTTGGCTGCTACAGGGATGATTCTGTTTTTGTTGATGTAAGAACTTCCGTATCGCTTAATGCCGGTGCCGATACTACCGTTTGTCAGGGAGATGCTTTTGTATTAAATACAATAAGTGACGGGCTCTATTACCAATGGACACCATCTACTTACCTCAATTTTAATAATATCAAAAACCCGGTTGCCACCCCATTAAATACTATTACCTACCAGGTGGTAGCAAGTATTGGTAAATGCAGCAACCAGGATGATATTACCATTACCGTTGTTCCCTACCCGGTTGCCAATGCTGGCCCGGATAAAAGTATATGCCTTGGATTTTCAACTCAATTAAATGCCAGTGGCGGCAGCAGTTATGCCTGGAGCCCCGCTAATTTCTTAAGTGACAGGTTTGCTCAAAATCCAACGGTGATAAATCCGCCGGCCAGCATCCGCTATATCGTATCGGTAAGAGATAACCTGGGTTGCCCCAAAGCTGTAAATGATACTGTATGGGTTTATGTTGCTCCTGCTGTAAAGGCAGATGCCGGCCCGGCAGATACTATTGTTGTTTTAGGCCAGCCTTTACAATTAAATGCCAGTGGAGGAAGTACTTACAACTGGAGCCAGCCAACCTGGCTAAGTAATCCTAATATTCAAAACCCGGTTGCATTGCCACAGGATGATATCCGGTATATGCTTACTGCAACTACTGCACAGGGATGTGTGGGCACAGATTTTATCAATGTAAAATTGTATAAAATGGATCCTGATCTGTATGTACCAAATGCGTTCTCTCCCAATGGAGATAATATCAATGATATACTAAAGCCCATTTTACTCGGCATGCGTGAACTTCATTTCTTCAGGATATACAACCGCAACGGCCAATTAATTTATTCAACCAGCACAAAAAATGAAGGCTGGGATGGAACATTCAAAGGTAAAAAACAAGACCCCGGTACTTTTGTATGGATGGCCGAAGGTGTTAATTATAAAGGAGACCTGAGACAGAAAAAAGGAACTACGGTTTTGATAAAATAATCGTTTTAATTAAAAAAAAAGCTAAACAAAAAATACAATTTCTCCTGTCATTTCGATCCCGATAATGATCGGGAGAGAAATCTATTTTACCGTTAACAATCAGATGTCTCGTTGCTCAACATGACAGGAGAATAAAGCTTTTTTATTTGCATATCATCCATTATTTTGCAGCCATGAACAAAATAGTTTTAATAACAGGTGCTACTGCCGGCATTGGTAAAGCCTGCGCTATAAAATTTGCCGCTGCAAAATTTGATGTGATCATCAGCGGCAGAAGAAATGAAAGATTGATTGAACTTCAGAAACATCTGGAAAAAGAATATGGTATTGAAGTGCTGCCCTTATGTTTTGATGTACAGGACAGGCAGGCAACAACAGAAACACTTACCAACATACCTGAACGCTGGCAAAAAATTGATGTACTCATCAATAATGCAGGCCTGGCTTTAGGGCGTGACAGTTTTGAAAACGCCGATATGGATGACTGGGAAACCATGCTAAACAGTAATGTTCATGGACTATTATACGTAAGCAAAGCTGTGCTACCTTTTATGCTGGCACAGGGCAAAGGGCATATTATCAATATGGGTTCTGTAGCCGGCAAAGAAGTATATGAAAAAGGCAATGTGTACTGCGCCAGCAAATTTGCAGTTGATGCTATTACCAAAGCCATGCGTATAGATCTTTTAAAAAATAATATCAAAGTTACCGGCATTCACCCCGGCGCTGTGGAAACGGAATTTTCACTGGTGAGGTTTAAGGGTGATGAAACCACTGCCATAGCCGCATACAACGGGTTTACTCCCTTAACTCCTGAAGATATTGCCGACACGGTCTTTTACTGCGTAAGTTTACCCGCCCATGTATGCATTAATGACCTGGTAATCACCTGCACCCAGCAGGCAGGCACTTATTATTTCCATAAGAAAATATAGTCTTTCTTCCTCTTTCCCGGTACAATAATTGCCTAATGCAAAACGTTATGTACTATATAAGCAGATGCTTTAGGTTGTTAGCTGAAGCCCCTTTTTAATTAGTCCATCATCCTATTCCTTGATAAGCACATGAAAAATCCTTTACTATTTTGTTTCTTTTTTGGTTTTACATTAATAAGTTTTACAATTTCTGCGCAGGATGTAATACGCCAGCAGGCCTGTACATCTCCTTCAATCATGAGGCAGGCCGATAGCATTAAAGCTTTACTGGCAGCCCAGGACTTTGTAGTGGTAAAAGAAGCCAGCATGCAAATGGTGAGTGAATATGAAATGCCGGTAATAGTTCCTTTAACAGAAGGCAGTTGGTACCAGTTTGTATTCATCGGCGATATGAGCAGTAAACTATACGAAGTACGCATGTACGACTGGAATGAAAAACAGGTGGTATACCAAAAGAAATATTGGGGAGATGTGGATGGAAACGTGATCAGTTATTCTTACATAGCCAGGTTCTCAGAATTTCATATGATAAAGCCTGTGCAGGTTAATAAAAAGAAAAAGGAAATGTGTGGCTATGTAATGCTGCTTAAAAAAGTAAAAAAATAAACCAGTGCTTGGTTTTAAATAGAAAGTCCTTCCTGATTACAGGAGGGATTTTTAATTTGAGGGTTTTGATGGAGTTGTTAGAAATTTCACGCAGAGGTCGCAGAGGAGCAGAGGCCGCAGTTATATTTCTGTTTCAGCTTCTCTCCGTTCGCTGCTTGAAAATTTGATGGAGTTGTTAGAAATTTCACGCAGAGATCGCAAAGGAGCAGAGGCCGCAGTTATATTTCTGTGTTCGCTGCTTGAAAATTTGATGGAGCTAATAAAAAAAAATCACGCAGAGATCACAGAGGAGCAGAGGCCGTAGTTAATTTCCCTGTTTCCTCTGCCACCCTGCGACCTCTGCGTGAAATGTGGCTATTGCGTTAACGATATCCTCACCTGCAATCCTGCCCTTGTATTTACAATGGGCGCACTTGAGGAGATATAAGGATTAACCCTGCGCTGATCAAAATAAAGTTTGATGTTGATACGGTTGTTTAAGAAATAATCAATAGATGGAGAGATGGTTATATCCCTGCTGCCACCTGTTGCAAAAGTATTCTCCTGGTCAAGGCGGCTGTTGGCTGTTACATTATCCCTTATCCTGAAATCCAAACGGAAGTTAATTTCATTTTCAAGTTTCTTGCCATCCCCTTCTTTGCCAGCAAGAAATTTAGGCCATTTTACATTTATGAAGCTCAATGGATTTTTCATTCCACGTTTGCGGTAACCGGCACCAATTACAAATTCGGTACTACGTACCTCACTCAACTGGTAATCAATAAGGCTTAAGCTAAGCTGCCTGGTTTTTGAATATTCAAATTTGGCCTGCAGCTGGTTGGTAAACATCATATCAATACCAACCAATGGTGAAAACTGCTCTCCTATACTGATATTGGGCAACAGGAAGTAAGGTACAAAATTCTTGGACAGTGTATCATAGAAAGATGGATACCCATATTGTGATACATCCTGGTACAGTAATGCAGATGTAAATCCATTCATACTCAGGTTACCGGTATAGCCGTGCGATACTGAGAAATTGGTAAATAATTTATCCAGGCCCTTTATCTTGCTCAGGCCGTTATAATCCAGTTTCCAGTTAAGCTTGGGTTTAATACCCCGGAATGGATTTGATTTTATGTTTGGATTATTCTGCCTGATAAGCGAAACTGAATTTGGATCTTCGCCGGTGTAGGCTGCAATAAACGCAGGTATCAACACATCAATAGCATATTTACCATAACCATAGTAATAGCCTTGTGCATCAGGCGTAGTTCGTCCATTATTAATATTATATTGATTGGCCTTACCCAGCCGCTCTGATAATATTAACCTGTAATCCTGGAATTTTTTAAATGTTTCGGAAACACGGTTCGGATCAAACTTACCGAACAAGGTTTTGAATGCAACATAAGACACATCAAAACCACCACCTGCATAAGGATTAAGATGTTTAAAGCTGTGATTGGTACCGCCGCTGGTATCAATAAACCTGAATGTTTCTGTATAATTTTTAGTAAAAGTTTTACTCATGTTCAACGTGATGTTCAGGTCACGTATGGGTTCCAGCTGCGCTGAAAAGGTGATACGCTGATCAAAATTCTGCATAAAAATAGAATTGAATGTTGTGTCTTTGGTTATCAATCCTTTTCGGGCAGCAGCGTTCATCCAGGCTGTATCGGGTTGTCTTCCTAAAATAAAGTCAACGCCCGGTGCCATACTCTTCCAGTTCATTCCCACATATTTTGTACTGTCGGTATAACCCGGCAAACGGGTATGTGCGTTTTCTGATATGGAGAAACTGGCCTGCTTTAAACTGGTTGCCAGTTTCCCTATAACTTTTAAACCATTACTTACATAAGGCATTGCCGACTGATCAACTTTTCTTCGGTTCTTAACTACTTTGCGGCCATTCTTTTTTATAATAGTGTCTTTATATTTTGTGATACGTGCTCTCCACTTTTCCTGGTCTTCCTTATTGCTTGGCACTTCTAATTGTCTTAACCATTTAGATTTTTGATACAACCGGGTAAAATCAAATTGAGCTGTAGCCTCACTCTGCTGGCCGTTCTCAAGAATATTACCCAGCTCCACTGCAAGGCGTGATGCACCTATCCAGTTATAAGTAGCCTGGTAACGCAGGTTCACTGTAGTCCAGTCTAACAGCGGGAACTTGGCAGTAGGCAAAGTATAAGTAAAATTAGCAGCATGAGTATATGTTGTATTTCTTCCACCTTTTAATAAATTCCTCCACACGGTATCTCTTTTAGCTTTTGTATCCAGCCTGCCTTCGGGTTCATCAATACGGCTGTTATTAATGGCAGTAAAATCAAAATTCAGGCTGCGGGTAAAATTCCAACGTAAAATATAATTGCGCTGAAAAGTATAGTATTTATCATAGGTTTCAGGAATCTTATATTTTGATGTACCTATACTTCGAGGCCTGATAGCACCAAACTGGCGGTTAACATCGGCCCTGAAACTTAACTGCGATGGGATCAGGTTAAAATTGAAATCCTTAACCAGGTCAAACCAATGTGTTTTTCTTTTTGTAAAGAACTTTATTTTTTTGAATGGCTCAATATATTTTGGCTGTGGTGAGAAATTGTATCCCAATCCATACCGATGCCTTGTTATTTCGTTGTTCTCAATTAAAGGAGTATGGGCTTTAATTTTTAGATAAGAATAACTTACATCAAAATTGGAGATATCATAAACCTTAGGTTTTTTAGAACTTGTCCTGTTCTTACGCACATTGGTAAAGTTCACCGTTGTGGTTGATGTAAAGTCTACTGCATTATTCTTAATTGAATCTTTCTGCGATTTGGCGGTTGCATCCTTTAATTTGTCTTTCAGTTTGATGTCCATATCAAAGGGATCATACTCAGGTGTACTAACTGCCTGCGAGTAGCTGGCAAATACAGGAATTGATAAAGCAGCTTTGGGAGGTAGCAATTTACCCAGCTCCAGGTTTGCAGAAAGATCAAACTGGTAAAAATTATCACGGAACCTATCGTTAACTCTTTGTTCCAATGTTCCAAAACCGGTGCTGTGCATATTGCCAGATAATGAAATGGTACCCAGGTCAGCGAGGTTCAGGTCAATCCTGCCCAATGCAGCATAGCCTCCTTTTTCGTCAATAGATGATAATCTTAACTCATTCACCCATACTTCGCCGCAGGCGTTACTTGGGCCTTTCGTATTTTCTACGCCCAATAATATACCTCTTATTTCTGCCAGGTTTGGATTACCCATAACAGAAAACATATGCCCGTTAGCTTGCAACTGCCTGTAAATAACTGCAGGTGATGCCGCAAAATCATTGTTACGTGCCTGTTTTAATTTAACCAGGGTTTGCAGGTCTACATCCAATGAATTACCAGGTATCCATAAAGTATCATTATATGCAGTTGAATTGGGGTCCATGCTTGCTGCACCCAGGCCCGTCATA
>JBBSJI010000093.1:0-10657 GCA_038257425.1 Chitinophagales bacterium | reverse complement strand
CGTGGCTCCGTACATTTTTACCGCATCGCCCTTGTTCAGGTTTTTAGTAAAAACTTTGTGCTTGCCCCGGATATTTTCAAGAATCTTAATTGAATCATTTGCATCAATAACTGTTTCCCCTTCAATCAGATCTTGCAAGGCTACCAATACATTATCATCAAAATGAATCCTTAAAAGTTTTTTGCTCATATGAATATTTTATATTAACCATTCACTAGTGTTATGTTAAGTGTGAATTGTCAATGGTGAATGGTCAATGGTGAATGGTCAATGGTCAAATTTTCAGCCTGTCTGCTTTTACAACATAGCACTGGCTTGTTTGTAACGGTTTGCAGCCAGGCCTCTCACAGCCGGCTCTGCAATAAAAACATGCCCGCTGGCTGGATGCTTTTTTAATTCATTACCAGATAAACCGATACTGGCTGTGGTGATAAAAAGCTGATCTAAATTTTTTCCACCAAATACACAAGACGAAACCTGTGATACGGGCAACTCAATCCTTGATAACAATTCACCCGTTTCAGGATTCCAACGGGCCACGCAATAACCACCCCAATGTGCTACCCAAAGCATCCCTTCTTCATCTATACACATCCCGTCTGGCATGCCCATCGGTTCAGGAACTATTATCACTGTTCGTTCAAACACAATGGTACCTGCAGCAGCATCAAATAAATAAGCATCAATTCTTCTTTGTGGGCTGTCAATAAAATAGAAGAATGTATCATCCGCTGACCAGGCCAACCCGTTTGGTATGGTGAGTAAATCAAGTTGCTTTTTTGTACTGTTTCCATCTACACAATATAGTGCTCCCCTACTTTGTGTAGCCTGCACATCCATAGTACCCAACCAAAGTCTTCCTTTACTATCACACTTTCCATCGTTAGCCCGGTTGTTGGCAATGTCTTTTTCTACATCCATCAACCATTCCAGCGTTTCCGTTTTGAAATCAAATTTGGCCAAGCCATCTTGCAGTGCTACAATTAAATTTCCATCATCTGTTACTACAACCATTCCAATTCGCTGTGGCATATCCCACACCCTAACTTGCTGATCTGCCCACTGCATTTCATGTAATTTTTTACCTTCAATGTCAATCCAGTAAAAACTATTTCTTGCAGCATGCCATACAGGGCCTTCTCCAATAATATTGGCTGATGGATATAATACCGCTGCGGTAACCTGGTGGTGTTTACTCATACAATAATTATGATCTTCCTACAATTGGTTCAATAAAAATCAAGTCTTCTTTACATTTGGGTTTTAAAAAATTAAAATCGCAACCTTCATCAGCCTGCAGTACTTCCCTGATGTATAAATTTGGATAACCTCGTCGGTGTTGGCTTACAGGTGCCTGCCATTTGGCTTTTCTTGCGGTCATTTCTTCTTCAGTTATATTCAGGGACAATCTTCTGTTGCTGATGTCTAAAGTAATGCTGTCTCCATTTTTCACTAACGCCAAAGCTCCACCCAGCGCAGCTTCCGGCACAACATGCAACACCACCGTACCAAAACTGGTGCCGCTCATTCTTGCATCACTGATGCGCACCATATCCTTGATTCCTTTTGAACGAAGTTTTTTGGGTATCGGTATCATGCCCCATTCCGGTATACCCGGCACTCCTTTTGGACCTGCATACCTCAATACCATTACGGAGCTCTCATCCACTTCCAGTGCTTCATCATCAATGCGGTTTAACATGTCTTTATAATTTTCAAACACTACTGCTTTGCCTGTATGCTGCAACAGATGTGCAGAGGCGGCTGCTACCTTTATGACCGCACCCTGCGGGGCCAAATTGCCGGACAGTATGGCAATTGTTGGGGTATTGGTTACCGGTAATGCTACTGATTTTATAACCGTTTTATCTTTAACACTTACTTCATTTAATAAGGTGCTTAAACTATTGCCAGTATAAGTTATTACAGCAGTATCAATCAATTTACCCAACTGTTTCATAACTGCGGGAACCCCACCTGCTTCGTCAAATTCATCTATTAGTTTTTCGCCGGCAGGCTGCACGTTGGTAATACACGGCACCAATGCGCCTGCTTCATTAAATACTTCCGGATACAATGAAATATTTAACCGGCCGGCAATAGCAGTGAGGTGAATGATGGCATTGGTACTTCCACCGAGCGCCATGCAAACTGCCGCTGCATTTTTAAAAGCAATGGCTGTTAAAACATGGGAAGGGCGCAAATTTTCCTGCACCATCTCCACTATCCGTTTTCCGGCATTTGCATTCAGTAGCTTTCTTTGCTCACTTTCTACCGGCAGTGTGCTAAGGCCCAACGGCATTATGCCTACTGCTTCTAAGATGCCATTCATGGTACTGGCAGTGCCCATTGTATTGCAGCTACCAAAGCCACAACTCAATGCCTTTCCTATTTCTTCCCATTCTTCATCATCAATTTTTCCCATTCGTAATTCATCCCAATACTTCCATAAATCAGTGCCGCTTCCCAGGCGCTGGCCTTTATGGATGCCTACTTTTTTTGGCCCGGCATTCAATTGTATGGTGGGCAGGTTGGCACTTACTGCACCCATTAATAATCCCGGCACTGTTTTATCGCAATTGCCCAATAGTACCACGCCATCAATGGGATAAGAACGCAAATTTTCTTCTACATCCATTGATAATAAATTCCTGTATAAAGCTGCCGAAGGTTTCATTAGTTCTTCTCCCAAGGTAATCACCGGAAACTCCAACGGAATGCCACCTGCCTCTCTAATTCCTTTTTTTACTTCTTCGGCAACAGCCCTCAAACTCATGTTGCAATTATTCAGTTCACTCCATGTATTGGCTATACCAATAACAGGCTGACCGTGATAATTGTCCATGTCAATGCCAGTGGCCCGTAGCGAACCCTTGTGCAGCAATCCTGTTTCATTGGCACCATAAAACCATTGATGACTTCTTAGTTTTTTTTCCATACACGCTGTTATTGCAAAGAAGCTTTTGGTACAGCTTGCTTATACTCCCAAATTGTTATAACAATGGTGCTCACCAACACCAATAATCCTCCAATAATGGCCATTACCCCCAGTTTTTCATGCAGTACGATGGCTGCTATGGGAATCCCGAAAAAGGTGATCAAAAAATTGGAGAGTGCTACCTGTATCGCTTCCAGGTTCTTCAACGCCTTAAAGAATAATATCATTGATAAAAAATTATGGAACACGGTTAACAGTGCAAGCCCTATCAAGGTGTTGGTAGTAAATGAAGCTACATTTTTCAATACATTGCCCTCGTAATGCCACACAAACGGAAACAACATTACTACCATAAAAATATAAGTATAGAAAAGCATCTCCATCTCTGTGTAATCCGTTGCAATTTTTTTACAGATGGTATTGTAAAATCCGCTTCCTAAAATACCTGCAAAAATAAGCAGGTTGCCGATGATGTACTGCATGCTAAAATCTGTGCTGGCAATGTCTTTAGAGCTACACAATACCACCCCAACTATGGCAATGGCAAAACTCACCCACCGCAGGTTATTCATTTTTTCTTTTAGAAAAGCTACAGCCAGCAATGCAGACACTACCGGCAAAGTAAGACTGATAATAGCACCGTTACTGGCCGTAGATTGTTGTGTGCCAATCGTCATTAAAACCTGTGCCGGAAACTGGCCAAGAAGCGCCAGCATAAAAAAAACTTTTAAGTCACTTAGCTTCCGGTTTTTGTTTTTCTTTATATCATTATAAACAAATGGCAACATAAAAATAGTTGCCAGCAGCATAGGGATAAACACGGTGCTGAAAGCCCCTACCTGGTCTTGCACCAGTTTAATACAGGTAAACTGCAGCGACCACATGAGATTACAGGCAAACAAAGCCCCCCACGACAATAAAGATTTTTTCATGCCGTACCGTTAAATAGTATTAATCAATTGCTGAAATTATGCTTACCCATATAATAGCAATCGCAAAACTGAAACTTGTTCATTAAGATAATTTGTAAAAAGACGCCTGCAATATAAAATCAACGGGCAACGCATCCCCTAAACATCACTTATTCATTTCTTTCATTTTTTTATTGCAAGTGTTATTACAATATCGTTGCCGTTTATGTGATTGACTTTGCATACACCGCCAACTGCCAGTAGCTGCCACACCCAACCCGCCTTGTCTGTATTCTTTACCTCAGCAAGTGGCAGCCCATTTACTTTAATCGCTGCAGGTTTTGCAGCCAGCCTCAGCACTTCTTTTGCTGCTACATCAAACGTTTTATAAATAATGTTTTTGGACGTGTACCTGATCTTTTGCACCGCCGATGTTGATTTCAGTAAATGATTTTCACCCGCTGGCGCCCACTCCGGCACCGCTGCAATGCCTTCCATAAAATGACGGATATAGTCAGTGTATCCATCGCTGAACCAAATCTCATCACCCCAGGTGTGGCCGGTTTGTACCACGCCATCGGGCTCCGCCATGTAGGTAGCATGATTAAAATAACGATAAGCTTCCTCCTTAAACCATTTATCTGCACTGTACTCATACCACATGGCACAAATGGATGCGTACCGGGAAGTATGACTGCCCATTGGCTGGTAGCAGCCCGTTTGTTCATTGATCGCATTCATCCCTTTTTCACCAAACGTATTTTTAACCCACCAAATAAGTGAAGGGACAGTCGTACTGATTTCATTATCACGAGAAGGATTTTTTATAAGGTATCGGGCAAATTCCATCGGCGAATTATTTACCCTGTTCAGGTTAATAGGGTCCCAGCGAATGTCTTCAAAATACCCTTTCCAAATAGACGTTTTAATTGGCCCTTCCACAGAATACAACCACGCCCATACAATATCTGATGCCTTCTTGTATAAACTTTCCCGCCCGGCATCCAACTTTATAATTAGTTTGATTCTTAGCAATTCATCCAACAACCTCAGGTTTTCTACAACATGAGACGAATATTCTTCCAGCACTTCACCCGTTTCCGCCTTCACTCTAAAAGGCCAGGGAGCCGTAAGAGCAAGGGTTTGCCAGTTAAGTCCGCGGGTATTGGTACCCACTCTTACATGTTTGGCTAAAGCATCTGCACATTTAATGGCTTCATTTAAATACTTTTCTTCTAAAGTAATCTCGTAAAACTTTAGGTAATAAACGCCCATTTCTCCTATCTTATCGCACTCAATTACATAAGATCCATCACCCCTACCCTTGTTCTCATCTGTTACTGCGGTATCAAACCTGGAGGCCCCATCATATATTATTTCACCAGCTTCGGAACTTGCATAAGGTACGCTTGCCCAATCCCAACTGGCAGGCGTTGTACCATATTTTATCTGATGATCAAGCGCTTGCCGTGCAATAGTTAGCATAGATTCATCGCCGGAATAATTACGCCAGTCAATGGCTAAACTTTGCACCAATCCGCCATTAACAACTATTGGATTATGTGGCCAGGTAGAACCCACAAAGCCACCCTTACCATCCCGGTACATAGAACAATGGGTTAAGTATAAAGGCAATTTGTTTACAGGACTAACCGGGGAATTTTTTATAAAGTTAACTGCCAACTGCACGGCTTTTACATGGGCCGCACCAGGCACAGCAGGTTGGTAACGGCCGAGCAATTTCCCTGCTTTATCCAGGTTAACCCGGGCACCACACATTGAATCTACCTTATACTGACAATAGATATTTTGAATGATAACTAACAAAAGTGTCAACAATGAAAACTTTTTCATAGCATCTTAAATTTTACTACCTCAGGCAGGTAAGCATGTTTTAGTAAACAATATTATGATTTTTTTGTAAACAAATAAAAATGTTATTTCAAATAACAGTAATTTTATTTCATCATTTGTTAATTTATGGAAAAGAGAATGCGTTTTGTAAACAAGCATGTAATGATAACCGGGGGCGCAAGAGGCATTGGGTTAGAGATAGCCAGGCAGTTTTTAGCAGAGGGTGCAACCATATCATTGTTGGACAATCATAAAAAAAACCTGGAGGAAGCAGCAAAAAAATTAGCTGGTAACAGAGAGATCATCTACCCTTACCACATTGACATTTCAAGTAAACAACAGGTTACTGATGTGATTGCCAGAGCTGATGCCGTTAAACCAATAGATGTACTGATAAACAATGCCGGCATTGCAGCCGAAACCCCGTTTCTTAATATTGAAGAAGCGGAATGGTACAACATTATCAATATCAATCTTACCGGTATGTTCTTTGTTTCTCAAAGCGTTTGCAGGCTAATGGCCACACGGGGCAAAGGAGTAGTGGTGAATATGGCGAGTAAGAATGGGCTGGATGGAGAATTTGGCTATGCTCACTACAATGCCTCCAAGGGTGGGGTTATCATGCTTACTAAAACCATGGCATTGGAGTTGGCTCATCTGGGCATTCGGGTAAATGCGGTTTGCCCGGGATATATTCAAACGCCCATGAGCATGGAAATAGATCCGCCGGAGTTTACAGAAAATTTTGTGCAGCAGTATATACCGCTTAACAGGCCGGGGAAAGTAGAAGAAGTTGCGCCACTATTCCTTTTTCTAGCCAGTGATGACAGTAGTTTTATGACGGGGCAGCTACTCATTGCCGATGGTGGCCAGTTAGCCGGACAAAAACCGGGAACTGATTTATTGGCTAAAATAAAACTATAGAAGCGAGGTCCTACAAACTCAATACGACTGAAATGCCCCTTTCAAAATGTGCAATCATTGTATCTTCTGCCAATTTTAAATTTTTACTTTTTAATGCTTTTACGATTTGCCGGTGTTCTTTGTCCGTTTGTTCATAATCGCCAGATTCAGTCAACACTTTTCCAAGCTTTTCATGAAAAAGAGGGATGTGACTGGCCAGGTATAAGATGTTTAGTTTATCGTTGTGTGCGCATTTAATCAATGTTTCATGAAACCTGATATCCGCTTCGCAGGCGCCATTATAATAACCCTGCTTTACCATTAAAGTAAAATCATCGCAGATAGATTCCAGTTGTTTAATTTCTGCAGCGGTTATTTTTTTATGAGAAATTTTAAGGGCGCCAATCTCCAATATTTCCCTCAGTTCCCGTATTTGTTTGATATCCGTTAATGTAATTGGTTTCACAAAATACCCGCCTTTTTCACCCACACTCAACATGCCCTCACCCAGCAAACGGTTCAAAGCCTCCCGAATGGCCATCCTGCTGACTTCGATCTTTTTAGCCCATTCATCCTCCTTAAGCCTGGTATTGGCCGCCAACTGTTGGGTTAGTATCTTTTTCCTTAGTTCGTCGTAGGCTTTTAGTGCAAGTGAATCTACTTTCATGCTATTTTTTGTAAGCAAATTATTAAAAGAAATGTAAACATTATATTTGTACTCTTACAAAAGTAAATTAATAAAGACATGACTGATACAGAAACTTTAGCCAGCTATAAAGTGTACAATGATGAGGCTGCCCGGTACATATCCGGTGGCGTAGTTTCCCTGAACAGAAAGGTAACACCGCCTATTGTTTTTGAAAAAGCAAAAGGCAGCAAACTATATGATATAAACGGCCAGGAATACATTGACTATCATGCAGCTTTTGCGCCCTATTTATTAGGGCACAATTTTGACCCGGTAAATGAAGCGGTGATAGACATTATCAAACAAAATAGGTCGCTCTATGGGAGTGGCACCAATAGTTTAGAAATTACACTGGCAAAAATGTTGTGTGAAATAATTCCCTCAGTAGAATTATTGCAAATAACCAATACCGGTAGCGAAGCTACTGCACACGCCATCCGCCTTAGCAGGGCGTATACCGGAAGGGAAGATATTATACTCGCTATTGGCGGCTACAATGGATGGCACAACGAAGTGTCCAGAGCCGTAATGCCTTCATTAGCGCAGGTGGGAAAAAGAGTTTGTCCGGGTGAATATCCTTTTGTCCCTTTATCTGCAGGCATACCAGATAATACAAAAAGGCGGGTTCACCTTGTAAATTTCAACGATCTTGAATCTGTAGCGTATATTATGAAACGCTATCCTGTTGCATGTGTATTGGCAGAACCAGTATTGCAAAACATTGGAGTAGTGCTGCCCAAGCCTGGTTATTTGCAAGGCTTGATACAATTGTGTGAAGACAACGGCTCCGTTTGCATTTTTGATGAAGTTAAAACAGGCTTTCGATCTGCCCTCGGTGGTTATCAATCAGTGGCAGGGGTAACCCCTCACTTGTCGGTGTTTGGAAAAGCCATCGCTAACGGTTATCCGCTGGGCGTTATAGGAGGTAAAAAAGAAATCCTGGATTTATTTCACACGGATGAGGCCGATAAACGGGTATTGATAGCAGGCACTTACAATGCACACCCCATCAATACTGCAGCGGCAATTGCCACGTTAAAAATATTAAAGGATCCAACTGTCTACGACCAAATCAACCATGTAAGCAACCGGCTCTACACAGGTTTACAACAAATCATCCATGAAAAAGGTATACCTGCTGTTATTAATAAAAACGCCTCTGCCTATTGTATTTATTTTGCAGAAAAAGCACCCGAAGATTTACACGACATATTAGAAACAGTAGATTTTAAAACAGATATAGCTTTTAGAAAAGCATCTATTGAAAAAGGAATTTACCATATACCCATTCCTTGTAAACAAAGCTCGGTAAGCTATGCACATACGGAAGATGATATTGACAGAACTTTACAGGTAACCAGGGAAGTGTTTTCTTCTTTGTAAAACTGGTATAAAACAAAACGGTACTGTACAGTATAGTATCTATTCTGAAATAATTTATATTCCATTAAATGTATTAACGATAAGCCATGTTGATTGATAAGAATAAAGTAGATGCACACAACGCAACACTATTAAAAACCCATGTAAGAAATATAAATTTCTTAACGGATACAATTGAGGGTGCAGGCGCAATTATTGAAAAATTAAAAGCCTTTCAAATAGCTATTCCCAGTTGGGCATTGGGCACCGGCGGCACCAGGTTTGGCAGGTTTAGCGGTGGCGGCGAGCCCACCAGCTTAACACAAAAAATAGATGACATTGGTTTACTGCACCAGCTCAATCAATCAAGCGGTGCTATTTCATTACACATTCCATGGGATATTCCGGAAGATGCAGCAAGCATAAAATCACTTGCGGGAAAATATGGATTGCAATTTGACGCAGTGAACTCGAATACATTTCAAGACCAGCCGGGGCAGGCACACAGCTACAAATTTGGTTCGCTGCAGCACGTAAACAAAGCCGTACGCCAGCAAGCCGTTGCCCATAATATTGAAGTGATAAAACAGGGCATTGAACTTGGTTCTAAATCATTGACCGTATGGCTGGCAGATGGTTCCAGCTTTCCGGGGCAACTAAATTTCAGGACAGCTTTTAATAATACGCTGGAAAGCCTGCAGGAAATTTATACAGCCCTGCCTGCCGATTGGAAAATGTTTGTGGAATACAAAGCCTACGAACCAAACTTTTACTCAATGACGGTGGGTGATTGGGGACAGTCCTTGTTATACGCCAACAAACTCGGTAGTAAAGCCTATACGTTAGTGGACCTTGGGCATCATTTACCCAACGCCAATATTGAGCAAATAGTAGCGCTTTTATTAAATGAAAATAAACTCGGTGGATTTCATTTTAATGACAGCAAATATGGCGATGATGATTTAACTGTTGGGTGCATCAACCCTTATCAGCTCTTCCTAATTTTTAATGAATTGATAGAAGGCATGGATGCAAAAGGTATGAACCATGCAACTGCACTTGGCTGGATGATTGATGCAAGCCATAACATAAAAGACCCCCTGGAAGATTTGCTGCAATCTATTGAAGCCATAAAGATCGCATACGCACAGGCATTGCTGATAGATACAAAAGCTTTGCAGCATGCACAGCAAAATAATGATGTAACTGCAGCACAGGAAATTTTGCAAACAGCCTACCGCACCGATGTAAGAGCATTGGTGGCAGAAGCCAGGATGCAGTGTGGCGGCGCATTAGAGCCTATTCAACTATTCAGGCAACAGGATGTTAGGGCAAAGTTGACACAACTTAGAGGCGATAAAGCTGTAGCAACCGGATTGTAAAGCAATACATGTAAACTATAAACAAGCATCCTTGAATAAAATTCCTGTAATTGCCATTTTTGATGTGGGTAAAACCAATAAAAAATTATTTCTGTTTGATGAACAGTATAAAATTGTGTTTGAAAAAACGGCCCGGTTTATTGAAACAACAGATGAAGATGGCGATGCCTGCGAAAATATCGAGAGCCTGCGGCTCAGTATTTACGATTCGTTAAAAGAAATAATTTCGCTTGCTGAATTTGATATTAAGGCAGTTAATTTTTGTACGTATGGCGCCAGCCTGGTTTATGTAGACGACAAAGGAACACCACTAACGCCTTTGTACAATTATTTAAAAACATACCCGGCAAAGCTCCAACAACAATTTTATGAAAGCTATGGTGGAGAAAATAATTTTGCACATGAAACTGCATCGCCGGTATTGGGCAGTTTAAATTCGGGTATGCAGTTGTACCGCATAAAAAATGAACAGCCACAAATTTTTGATCAAATTAAATATGCATTGCACCTGCCGCAATACCTTAGCTATCTTGTAACGGGCATTATGTGCAGCGATATTACCAGCATCGGCTGCCACACCAACCTCTGGAATTTTAAAAATAATAATTATCATCATTGG
>JBBSJI010000092.1:0-10835 GCA_038257425.1 Chitinophagales bacterium | reverse complement strand
TAATTTAACCTAGTGTTGGGCATACTATTTGCCTAACTAAAACACAATTAAAAAAAGAACTGTCATGACTATTCAAATAAATTCAGACAACAACATAACAGGAACTGAAGGACTAAGCAATTTTGTAGAAAGCACTATTGCAGAAGCTTTAAAAAGATTTGATGAGCAGATTACGAGGGTGGAAGTTCACTTAAACGATGAGAATAGCCATAAGAGCGGTACCAGCGATAAGCGTTGTATGCTGGAAGCCCGCCTTGAAGGAATGCAGCCAATTGCTGTTACGGCTCATGCCGATACCATTCAGGAGGCATTAAAAGGTGCATTGGGGAAATTAAAAAGCTCTCTTGATACTACGCTTGGACGTTTGCGAAACCATTAAGATACCTTTGATTATAGACTTTGTTTTTAACGGTTATTTTTTTATTTCATCCTTTTTTGAGATGATTGTAATAGGCTTTGAAGCATCGTAAAATTTAAGCTCGGTAATATTAGCCGGAAGATTAAACCCATTTTCTTCCAGCTTACTTTTTACCTTTTTCATCAATCTTCCACGGGTTTGTAAGGTGCCACGCCTAAAGTCTTCTGTGGTTACCCAAAAATATACTTTCAAATTTACAGTACTTGCGGCGAGCTCATCTTCGGCAACAAAGTTCACATGCAATTCATCCTTTACTATTTCCTCATCTTCATCAAAGCATGAAATAATAATTTCTTTTGCTTTTTCAATGTCATTTTCATAGGCGATCCCTACAATAAAATCTGCACGGTAAAAACCGTCTTCTGTATAATTAAATACAGGCTTCGTAAGCACATCGGCATTAGGTATGTAAACATTTCTTCCATCAAAAGTGGCTATTTTGGTATACCTGAATTCCATTGCTTTCACCTTGCCAAAAACGTTTTCAATTTGTACAGTATCGTTTACATGAAAGGGGCGGTTAAAAGCAAGTATTATACCTGCTAAGAAGTTTCCAGCTATATCTTTAAAAGCAAAACCTAATACCACTGCTGATGCGCCAGCAGTTGCAAAGATGGCTCCGGCAATTCCACTTAACCCGGCAACCTGTAATGTAAAAAGAAACACACAGATTATCAAAACCACTTTAACTGCCTTTGCCAAAAAAGTGCTCATTAAAGGGTCGTACGATTTTCTTTTTACCCTTTTCTGAAAAAGAGATGTAAGCCAATTCACAATAAAAATGCCTATCACTAAAATTAAAATAGCAAGTCCGATACGGGGTACTGCTTTTAAAAATTCTTCATAATACACTTCCAGTCTTTTCAAAATTTCATTCATGCTACAATTTTTTTTATTTGCAAACAAATAGGCTAAGTACCTTTCTTTTTTACCTCGTTCTTTCTGCTTAGCATTTCTTTCTCTGTATCTTTTGTGTTTTCTTCATTTTGTTGCACACTGCTCTCACTACTTTCTACCTGAACAGTTTGTATGGTTACTGCATAATCTTTTGGCTTGATTACAGAACCATATTTTAATGCATAAGCTTTAGTAAACTCGGCGCCAAAATATAAAATGACCGACGAGTAGTAAACCCACAACAGCAATACTGCCAACGAACCCGCAGAACCATAGCTGTTGCTGATGTTGCTGTTATTTAGATAGAGTGTAATGCAAAACTTTCCAATCATAAATAATACTGCTGTAAATAAAGAACCTGCAACCACATCTTTCCAGCTAATAATTGCATCGGGTAGTACCTTGAAAATAATAGCAAATAAAAATGCAACAACTATAAGTGTAATCAATAGATTAACTACATAGATAACCATTAAAGCACTATGAGGAAACATCTGCTGAAGTTTATTCATAAACCCATCCAACAATGTATTTATCAAAAGAGATACGAGCAAAAGAAAACCCAGGCTTGCAGTAACCGAAAATGAGAGAAGCCTGTTTTTCAACATCCGCAACCAACCACTACCGGATTTTACTTTTAAATTCCATATCATATTAATTGAACCCTGCATTTCTGAAAAGACAGAGGTTGCAGCTATTATCAACGTTACAAAACTTATGATAGCCGTAAAATTGTTACCGCTTATTGACGCACTTTTTATAATACTTTGTATTTGCAGGGCCGCTTCTTTACCCACAAAACCACTCAACTGCCTATAAATAGTTCCATCAATCGCCTGCCGCCCCAAAAATAAATCAGCAAAAAATATAGCAACAAGCAATGTTGGACCAACAGAAAAAATAGTATAAAATGCAAGCGATGCGCTTAATTTAAGCACCTTATGTTTGCCAAAACCCATGCCTGCATCTTTCAAAAGATGCCACACGCCTTTTAGACTTAGTTTGCTCATTAATAGCTGTATTATTGAAGTCGAAAAAAGTTCATTTTAATAAACATGGCAGCGCAAATTTGTTGATTATATTTTTTTAAAGACTACATTTTAACTCCACTATTTCAATTCAGCTTTTGGTGCCCTGTAATTTAATATTAGTGTACCAATTCGTTTATTAAATCCCATGATAGGGGAGGTTACCCTTATTGTACCGTTATCAATCTGGTTTACAACCGTGCTATCGCTTGTAAGTGAGGTTGTATTTTCTGCAGGTGCGTATGGCTTGCCTTCCAGCTTCTTATTGGTAGATGAAACAACTACTCCTTTTTCATCTGTAACGGTTATGGTTTGAAAGTTTATTTCACTTATCATATCAATTCCATATAAGTTTACTGCTTCAATATTTCCCTTCATCATTTCAGTTCTTATAGCCCAAACATAAGGCTTAGCTAACAGTTTCAAATACCGGTAATCAGCCTGCTTAAGCAGGTCTGATGCCTGCCGTTGCAATAACGCTTCCCTTTTATCATGCTCCTGTCTAAGATTTTTTATCTCTGTAGCTTTCCAAATCCAAAACGCTGCAAAGAGTACAATTACTAAACCTGCTGCTACTAAAATTTTATTTTTGGCAGAAGAGAAAAAGGAGCTTTTTTCTACGCTTTTCAAAGCATTCTTATCAATGTTTTCCATAATTTATTTTTTGAATCTGCAGGGCTTTACATAGAAAGCAAACTGCTTGAAGACAAAGCAATACCTTTGTAAAGGTAATGCACTATTTACACATCTTAAATTCGTTCAGATGAAAAAAATATTGGTGTTGATTAACGACTATAAAGTAACCTCCACCGCACTGAACTTTGCCATCAAACTTGCGGTTCAAAATGAGGCAACACTTTTTGGTATATTTGCCCAAAGCCTTAAATACAGCGATGGCAGTTACCTGTTTCAAAGCGATGTAAATCTCACCGATAAGGATTTTACAACAGCAACAGACGAAGCTGAGCATTTGCAATTCTTAAATACAAGTATAAAATCCTTTGTCAACAATTGTGAGGCGGCGAATGTCTCTTTTAAAACCCATTCTGTCAGCACCAAGCATTTAGAAACACTAATAGACTACAGTGCTTTCGCCGACCTGATTGTATGTGATGCAGACACAGCACCAATTCATTATTCAATGAATACATTTTTAGCAGATACTCATTGCCCGATATTAATGATTAATAAAAATTACATCAACACCAACACATTAGTTTTTGCTTACGATGATAAATTGTCAAGTATATACGCAATCAGGTTGTTTACATATCTTTTTGACTTTTACAAAAATTTGCCCGTTCACTTTGTCTCTGTCTTGCCAACGAATGTGCTGGGATTAGAATATGACGACCTGATTAGAGAGTGGCTGCCCTTGCATTATCCGAATGCAAAAATTGAAATCATTAAGGGCGAAACAAAAAACGAGCTTACAAATTATATCAACAGATTATCTAACCCACTTATTATAATGGGCGCTTTCGGCAGAAGTTCATTGTCAAGATTTTTTAAAGAGAGTCTTGCCAATTATATTATGACGCAAACAAATGCGCCCATATTTATTGCACACAATTAACAATCATTCATGAAGTATATTATACCGGTAATAGCAACAACTTTCTTCTTTTTTTCTTGTAACGAAGTATCTACAAAGCAGGGAGAAAATGTAACAATCAGGGATACAACCATAACCACTGCTAATGCATATTCACAACTATTCTTTGATAGCCTTAACCTGGAGCACTTTTTAGAAAAAGAAGTAAGCGGTGACAGTATTGCTAACTACATGCGCAGTTTTTATAATTCACGTAATTACAGCTTTGCATGGTTTGATGAAGATGGACTTACCGTACAGGCACAGGGCTTTTGGAGTGCTCATGACATGCTGGCAAAACAGGCAAGTGACAGCAGTATTTATGACGGGCAATTGCACCAGATTATAGATACGCTGTTAAGCGACAGTTCATTTATCATTAATAAAAAGCAGCTTGAAGAGACGGAACTGCGGTTTACAAAGCATTTTTTCAACTATTTACAATTTGCTTATAGTGGTAAAGTTTCTCCGCAAAAAGTACAATGGCATATACCCAGGCAAAAGCTAAAGCCTGTTGCACTCTTAGACAGTTTTCTTAAAAATGAAAAGGGCGATTGGAAGCCATTAAATAAACATTATTATTCGCTTCAACAGCAATTGTTCCGATACAATGACATAGAAAAGAATGGCGGGTGGGGAGCAATTACTACAACCACAACCTTAAAACCGGGCAGTAAAAATAATTTAATCATCGCAGTTAAAAAACGCTTACAGTCCACAGGACTTTATTCAGCCGGCGACACGACGGATTTCTACAATGACGAATTACTTAAAGCAGTGATGAAGGCGAAAGAAAGCTTTGGTTTAAAAACAAACGGAATTATTGATAAGGCTTTGATAGAACAGTTAAATATCCCGGTAGCAGACCGGATAAAGCAAATGCTTGTTAATTTGGAACGGATGAAATGGATGCCGGAAGCGCCACCAAATTTTTTGTTGGCTAACATACCTGAGTACCGGCTTCATGTAATAGAAAACGGTAAAGAAGTATTGGCAATGAATATTGTTGTTGGCAAGGCTGCCAACAGAACTGTTATTTTCAGCGACCAGCTAAAATATGTTGTCTTTAGCCCTTACTGGAACATTCCCCGAAGCATTGTGCGTAACGAAATATATCCCGCTATGAAGCGAAGCAGCAGTTATTTAAGCAGGAATAATATGGAAGTAACCGGCTACAGTAATGGCTTACCAATAGTTCGCCAAAAGCCCGGTAATAGCAATGCGCTGGGTCATGTAAAGTTTATATTTCCCAACAGCTATAATATTTACTTTCACGATACACCAAGCCGTGGTTTGTTCAACAGGCAGCAAAGAGCTTTCAGTCATGGTTGTATCAGGCTTCAGCAGCCCTTCGATTTAGCAGTCTATCTCCTGCGTAATCAACCTGAGTGGACAAACGAAAAAATTAAAGCAGCCATGAACAGTTCTACAGAGAAGTGGGTAACGCTTGGTAAAATGGTTCCTGTTTTTATCAGCTACTTTACCTCATGGGTAGATGAACAGGGGTTACTGCATTTTACAGATGACATCTATGGACATGATAGAAAACTGGCTGCACATTTATTTGAATAAAATTTTGTTAGGATGAGCAGATTTTACAAATGGTTACGTAAGTTTTACGAAAAAACAGTAAACAGTATTGCCTTTTATCCTGCGCTGATATCTTTAGGTTTTTTGCTGCTGTCCATTCTGATGCTTGAATTAGATTTTTCGGAAACAGGTAAACATCTAAAATCGCAGTTAAGCTGGTTAAGTTTGCGTGATGCAAGCACAGCTCGTGCTATACTTACAACTATTGCCGGAGGCATTATTTCACTTACTGTGTTCAGCTTCTCTATGGTTATGATACTGTTAGTCCAGGCTGCATCGCAAATGAGCAACCGGATGCTCGACAGCATGATTGGCAATAGATTACAGCAAATCATCTTAGGCTTTTATATTGGCACTATAGTCTATTCCCTGTTTTTATTGAGTACAATTCGTGATATAACATCGGGTATATATGTACCTGCTTTAAGCATTTATCTGTTGCTCTTATTTACTGTTATAGACATATTTCTGTTTATTTATTTTCTGCATTATGTAACGCAATCCGTTAAGTTCGAAACCATCATCAATCGTATACACAAGAAAACCTTACATACACTCCGGCAACACTGCTGCCCTGAGAAGCCAGGTGTATTTACGCCAGATGAAAAAAAGGTGCAAACCATTTATATGCCTTCATCTAATTACTACCAGGGATTTAATAAACCGTCGCTTATAGGCTTTGCCGAAAAACACGATGTGCTTGTTCAAATGCTTCATTCGCCAGGGACATATTTATTAGAGAGCTGTCCGTTATTTATTGTGTCTGGCGAAAAAAAATTATATAAAGAAGATATAGATGTACTTATGACTGCAATAGATCTATACCGTGGACAACCCATTGATAAAAATGCTTATTACGGCTATCACCAGCTTGCTGAAGTTGCCATCAAGGCCTTAAGCCCTGGTATAAATGACCCCGAAACAGCAGTGCTGAGCATACACGCCTTAACTAACTTGTTTCGGTTTAGATTATTCAACTATTTGCCATTAGCGATAGCGGGTGAAAACGGGGTAATACGCATAGCTGTAAAGCAATTTTCATTTGAGGAATTATTTGCAGAATGTTTTTATCCTATTTGGAACTATGGAAAAGAGGACAGGTATATTCAGGATGCGCTTTTGCAAATGACCAAACAATTATTACAATGCGATGTAAAGCAGGAAAATCATCAGCTACTGCAAAATTTTAAAACAAAGATAAAGTTGCAAATGAGTTCACGTGAAAAATAACCTTGCTCCGTTTCATAGGGGGAAATTTCTCTTATATGTCACTTTTAATGCTTTCGCCAATGGTTACTGCATAAACAAATTTTAAAAGCTGTTGGTAAACGCCTGCAGTTACCAACAGCAACTATTTAAAATAAACTTTTTATCATGCAACAGCAATCATTAAAACCTTTGTTAACCCGTTTGCGCATTTCAATTGTGGTTTTTATTCTGGTAATACTAAGCTTACTTTTTTTTTATTTAATGATGTTAAAACACATAATTATAAAATAACAGGCAGCAACATAAACTATAAACAGAATTTGTATAAAAAGTTATTTGAATAATGACAGACTTGTATTTATTCTAATGACATTCAGATAATCACAAGCGGAAGCGAAAGGTATGGCAGAATTCTTATTAAGAAGATTAAAGAACGTGTCACGGGTTGGAAGGCCGTAAGATGAATGAAAAAGGACTAGGCAGCTACTATGTGGTTAAAGATTACAAAGGAATCAACCCAGCATTTGGAACCATGAGCAGTGGAAAGCTTTTGCAGAGCATGCACATGAAATGGGATTTACTTAACCTGTGCCGGCTACCATAAAAATTTGCCATCAGCGTAAAAGTTGTTGAGGACAAACCTCTAAATGTTTTTTCAGCAACAAAAGAAAAGATCGATGCAGGCAGGGAGTTTAACCTTTAAACCTGGGATTACCTGGTATACAGTTACCAATAGCATAGCAATTTTTTGCTCCTGCAGAATAATTTTTGTTGGCTAATATTTTTTTGTATTTTTAGCAAAGTGTATTTTTTACACAATTGCTTTATTTAACCAAACGATTGCTATGTCAAATGAAAAAATTGCTGACGTTACCCGAACGGAAGTAAAAAGTATAAACCGTATTGCACTTTCGGTTGATTGTGTAATTTTTGGATTTGATGAGAATCAACTTAAAGTATTGCTCATCCGAAGTGATCTGAAAAAATTCAAGGAAAAATGGTCTTTACTGGGAGATATTGTTAATCCAAAAGAAGAATTGGATTCAGCAGCCTACCGCATATTAAAACAACGTACGGGCCTGGATAATGTTTATATGGAGCAGGTTAAAACTTTTGGCAGCCTTAACCGCCACCCGGCAGGCAGGGTGGTGACTGTTGCTTATTATTCCCTTATCAATATCCAGAATCATAAGTTAAAGATACTGGATAATGAACTCCATTGGCACGATGTTCATGATATAGCAGAAATGGCTTTTGATCATAAAGAGATATTAGATACCAGTTTTGAACAGTTACAACGCAGGGTTCAGGAGCATCCTTTGGCTTTCAGCCTCTTACCCAAAAAATTCTCCCTGCGGGAACTGCAAAACGTATACGAGGCAATTTTAAATACCAAGATGGACAGGCGGAATTTCCGTAAGAAATTCTTCGCCATGGATTTTTTGGTAGATATAAATGAAATGGAACAGGAAGTGCCTCACCGGCCGGGTAAACTGTACAATTTCAATTATAGTAAGTACGAAAAGAAAAAGAAGAAATGGGTTGGAATTGATTTTTAACCCTTGAGATGAGCGTTGTTGGTAATGGGATGACGGGTGTACCTGATTGGAATCCTGGAGCATCGCCACAAATGGTCTACGGTGGTAATGGCATCTGGACAATAACATTGCCATTGGATGCCAATGAAGAAATTAAATTTTTAGCAGGTAATAACTGGGGCGCTTTTGATTATGAAGATAACAGTGGTGGAAGCCAATCATTAGGTATACCAAGAAAGATACAGTGGGAAGGTGGTCCTAATTTTAAGACACCGGCCACTGCGGGAACTTATACCATAACTTTGAATGAGAATTTACAAACAGTAACGATAAATTAAATTCAAAAAACAATCTATAAAAAAAACTGTCCCGGTATCCAGGACAGTTTTTTTATAGGTATTTTATTAAGCCCTTAGTTCAACTTTAAATGCAAGGCTTAAATAGGAATAAAAATCCCCTGATTGATCATCTGCAGTAGCAGTCCATTCCTGACCGCCTATATATGGTAAACGATCGTTGCTGCCGGCAGCTTCACCTACACCAACAAGGCCGCTTTCACTTTTTAAACGAAAACCATAAGACATTCCTTTCTGCAGATGCTGTCCTGCAAGTGGAAAAGCGATCCATTTGCCGGTATCATGTTTCTTAAATTCGGCAGTAGAGCTTTTAAGTGCCGGTCCCCAGGTTTTCTGTTCTGCATCAAAAGCATGCAGCGTAAGCTGAACAGGTCCATCGTTGGTAACATGGGCCGATAGCACTTCAATACTGTCTAATTCACCTTCTGTTGGGCAAAGAAAGGTCTGCCCTGTTATTCTGCTCCTGGTTTCACCATGCCGGTGACCTATCCATGAAGTTGTGTTGTTAGTTACTTGCTGTACCACAGCTTTTAATTGATTAGTTTCCATACGGTTTAAATTTTAAATTGTAATGAATAGGTGCCGGCGTCGGATTAATAGTAAGGGTGCAAATACTGTACTTGTTCAATTAAATATTTTGTGAAAGTTGTAAAAGGAATTTTTAAATGATCGGATTTTTCTTTTTAAACATTTATTATTCAGCGGCTTAACTAAAATGTCACCAGAAAAGAAAACATCATGTATGTATAAAAATCCGTGTGGATCAAAAAGGGTAACAGCGAAAAAAAATACACAAATATTGTAAAATTAAAATTTAAAATACACGAACAATCTCCCAAAATTCTTGCTATCGTTCTCAATGCGGTGATATAGAGGTTTGATGTGAGGGAGTTGTAAAAAGCGTTCTACTTTTTTTCTCAATTGACCGCTGCCTTTACCAGGGATAATTTCTACTTCTTTAATTCTTTTATCAATGGCATCTTCAAATGCCTGCAGCAATGCTTTATCTATTGCTTTGCTGTTGTTGTAAATGTCGTGCAGGTCAACTTTTATGCGGGCCATTCTTATTTAATATTTAATAGGGGGGATGTAATATTTAATATGGAAGATTTAATATTTCTTCAATCTAAAGTCAGTATGCTATTGTACAAACTTCCGCTTTGAAAAAAATATTAAATATTAAATCTTCAATCTCAAATTAGTCTTATCCCATCTTTCTCAAAACTCATCTTACGCTGTTTATAAAGATTCCCCGTTGTCATCTTAAACGTCTTCTTACTCATACCAAAAAAGGAGTAAATCTCTTCAGGATCACTTTTATCGTGGTAGGGTAAATACCCATCATTCTCTTTCAACAGGCGGATTATCTTTTCTGTTTCATCTTCCACCCGGTTATAGCCTGGTTTGCCGGCTGCTACATCAATTCTATAACGCAGGTCACCTGTTTTCTCTTCGGGGTAAATCTTTTTTATAAACCCGGTGAACCTGTCTCCTGCAGTAATATTTCTGTAAATTTCATTGTGGTGCAAAACACCTGTGTGTTGGTTATTGATAATAACAACATAACCAATATCTGTTCGGCGGTAAACAATAAGATCTACTACCTCCAGCTCTTTAACCGTTAATTCTTCATTGCTTAAAAAGGGTTCTATTTTTTCGGTGGCTGCAAATCTTCCTGTTTGCTCATCAAGGTATATTTTCACCAGGTATTCACCATTGGGTATCATTACCTGTTGTTGCTTAGATTTTGGCACAAACAGGTCTTTCATCAATCCATTATCTAAAAAAGCGCCATGCTCGGTTACACTTACCGTTCTCAGTTTTACAATATCCCCCAAAATGCCTATTGGCTTCTGCGTAGTTGCAATAAGCCTGTCTTCCCCATCATGATATAAGAACACGTTTAGTTCATCGCCGATCCTGGTGTTGGGCGGCACAAATCTTTTTGGCAAAAGAATTCCTTCGGCTCCATCATCCAGGTAAATACCAAAGTCCACTTCCCTGATAACTTTTAAATTATTGTATTCTCCAACTTTGATCATATAGTTTTTTATTGATGTAAAGGTAGCTATTAAACCCTGTTGGCGGTTATGTACACTAATGGCGGTTAATATCATTAGTAAAATTCTTCCTGTATAATGACGCCCATAGCGTTGATAACCACTGTCGGCGTTTATTTACTATCTTCACCTGATTTTAAAAAAT
>JBBSJI010000091.1:0-10845 GCA_038257425.1 Chitinophagales bacterium | reverse complement strand
TTGGTGCCCTCGTAAATGCGGTTTATGCGGCTGTCGCGGTAACCACGGCTGGCAGCGTATTCATCGCTGAAGCCGTTTCCACCATGTACCTGCACGCCTTCATCCACAACATAATCCAGCACTTCGCTGCCATGCACTTTTAAAATAGCACACTCCACTGCATATTCCTCTGCAGCACCCAGCAAGGCTTCTGCAAATGTTTTACCTGCTGCAGCCAGCTCGGTCTCTTTATCATCAACCCATTTGCTGGTACGGTATAATGCACTCTCGCTGGCAAAGATTCGGATGGCCATTTCGGCAAGTTTGTATTTGATAGCGCCAAAATTGGCGATGGCGGTTTTAAACTGCTCCCTTGTTTTGGCGTAATTGATCGTATCGGTCAGCGACATCTTACTGCCACCAATGGCCGCAGCACATAATTTAAGGCGGCCTATATTTAAAATATTAAAAGCAATGATATGGCCCTTGCCAATCTCACCCAATAAATTCTCAACAGGTACTTTACAATCCTGGAAATACAACTGCACGGTTGAGGAACCTTTGATTCCCATCTTATGTTCTTCGGGGCCTTGTGTAAAACCTTCCATGCCACGCTCAACAATAAAGGTGGAGAATTTATCGCCGTCAACTTTTGCAAACACGGTAAATACATCGGCAAAGCCGCCGTTGGTTATCCAGCATTTTTGGCCGTTAAGTAAATAATGTTTTCCATCTGCACTAAGTACTGCCGTTGTTTTGGCACCTAATGCATCACTGCCGCTGTTGGGCTCTGTTAAACCGTAAGCTCCCTTCCACTCACCGCTGGAGAGTTTGGGAATGTATTTTTGTTTTTGTGCTTCTGTACCAAAATATAAAATGGGTAAAGTGCCAATACCGGTATGCGCCGCAATGGCCACGCTGAAAGAGTAGCCACCGCCCAGTCCTTCATTAACCAGGGTAGCCGTGATAAAATCTTTCCCCAGTCCGCCCAGGTCTTCGGGTACGGAGGTACCCAGCAATCCCTGCTCCCCTGCTTTTACCATCAGCGAAGGCATCAGTCCGGGTTCCAGTTTATCAATACGGTCTACAATTGGCAATACTTCCGAAACCAGGAACTGCAGGCACATTTCCTTTACCATCACCTGCTCTTCGTTAAAGTCTTCGGGTGTGTAAGTTTCAAATGCATTGCTTTCTTTAATTAACCATTCGCCGCCTTTAAGGGGAGTGGTGGTTGATGTGGATGTGCTCATAGTAATATATTTTTAAAAAATTAAGACCCTTTTTGAATGTTTCTGGTTTCTCGTTATTAGTTATTTGTTTCTCGTTGGGTGTCTGAATTTGAAAGCTCCAAACAAGAAACAAGAAACGGGAAACGTTGTTATTTCAAATTATCATACACATTCTGCAATACCTCCTTCGCAATTTCTATCTGCCCGTTGGTAACACCCAGCAGCGCTTCGTTCAATGTCTGCGTAGCAATTTCCATGGTCTGCACCTGCAGTTCCTGCGCTTCTTTGGTTAGGTAGATCATGTTGATCCTCCTGTCGTCCTTCGATGGAACCCTGTTTACCAGTTTTAATTTTTCCAGGTTATCTACCAGGCGGGTAATGCTGGGCTTATCCCTGAAGGTTGCATCGCAAAGCTGCTGCTGGCTCATACCGTCTTCTTTCCACAGGTGATACAGCACACTCCATTGTTCAATGGTGATATCCACATTGTTCTGTTTAAAATTCTTCTGCAGCCGCCGGGCAATGGCTGTGCTGGCCTTACCGGTTATAAAGCTGTATAATTCCCCTTTCTTAAATTGGTTGTTTGGCATATAGTTGTTTATGCAACCTTTCAAAGATAAACTTTAATTTTGTCAGTAAAAATTTATTTTTGTGTACCGTCATAGCGAGGAGGATCCCGATAGTAATGGGGAAAGCTATCTGCATATTAAAGACGAAAAGTTGATAATTATGTACCTGGCCGAATTGCCTTGATCATCATCGTTGTCCCGATAGTTATCGGGACTCACTTGTACCGTAAATCAATATGCAGCAGGCTTTACTCATCATTATACTGGTAATTTTTGGCTTATATATCTTACTCATCCTTTATTATTGGAAAAGCTGGCTAAGCATACCCAAGTACCCACCTAGTTCGGCGGACAAACTAAAAACCCCGTCCGACCGGGTCATCAGGGCGGGCACAAACTACAAACCACAAACAAAGATCTCTGTAATTATACCCGCCCGAAATGAAGCGGAGTTTATTAGCGCATGTCTGGATTCAATTTGCCGCCAATCGTATCCCAAAGATTTATTTGAAGTATTGGTGGTTGATGATCACTCGACAGATGATACAGCAGCCATTATAAAAAATTACGAAGCAAATAATGTAAAGATTATTTCACTGAAAGAATTTGTAAACACTGACCTCAACTCTTATAAAAAGAAAGCCATAGAAATTGCCATACAGCAATCAACTGGTGAGCTGATCGTTACCACGGATGCAGATTGTGTTGTGCAACAAAACTGGCTGCAAACCATTGCAGCATTTTATGAAGAATATCAGCCTGCATTTATTGCAGCACCGGTTGTCCTTCTCCCCTCTCTTGCAGGTGAGGGGTTGCGGGTGAGGTTCATCGTGTTCTTGCAGGGACTTGATTTTATGACGCTGCAGGGCATTACTGGTGCATCCGTACATAAAAAAATACACAGCATGTGTAATGGAGCCAACCTGGCTTACAACAAAAAAGCTTTTGAAGAAGTGGGCGGCTTTGCAGGTATTGATACTATTGCCAGTGGTGATGATATGCTGCTGATGCACAAAATATATATGCGATATCCTGATCAGGTTATGTTCCTAAAATCAAAAGATGCGATTGTATATACCGCCCCGGTCAATTCAATAACAGAATTCTTCAATCAGCGCATACGCTGGGCCAGCAAGGCTGATAAGTATGATGATAAAAGGATCTTTGCCGTATTGCTGCTTGTGTATCTCATCAATGTGATTCTTTTATTCATGCCCATACTAATGCTGTTCAATCCTGAAAAATTATCAATTTTTAATTATCAATCATCAATTATCAATCTCTGGTTATTATTGTTACTGTTAAAAACAATTACCGAATTGGTTTTCCTCTACCCTGTTGCCAAGTTCTTCGGCAAGCAAAGCATGTTGTGGATGTTTCCGCTGATGCAGCCCTTTCATATCATCTATACAGTAATTGCCGGCTGGCTGGGAAAATTCGGCAGTTACAGCTGGAAAGAAAGAAAAGTGAAATAAATTTTTGATTTGTAATTTACAGCATGGCCAAAACAGATTTTTCCTTTAAAGCCGAAATGTGGAAGCGACTCAAAAAGAATAAGGGCGCTATTTTTGGCCTGATCATTATCATTTTTTTTGTTTTCATTGCCATCTTCGGTTATGTAATTGCTCCTGATAACTCGTCCAATGCCGACCTGCAGACGGTAGAGATTCAGGCAAAGAAGCCGGGGTACAAACAGCAGTTTTTAAAGATCTCTCAACAATCAACCGGCAGCAGCAACTTGCTTGAACATTTCATCAGCGGCAAAAAAAATGATTTTCAACTGGTTCCCATAAAAGGTTACCAGGTAAAAGGCGACAGCCTCCTGATAAATAAATTCATAGATGAGGACACCACGGTGGTTCAATATCATTCCATCAACCAGCTAACCAATAATCACCCGGAATCATTACAAAAAAATATCATCAGCAAAACATACTGGCTGGGTACCGATAAATTCGGGAGGGATATTCTCAGCCGCATCATCATCGGCACCAGAGTAAGCTTGGCTGTGGGTCTTATTGCTGTGCTTATTTCTTTAACACTGGGTATTATCCTGGGTGCACTGGCAGGTTATTTCCGCGGTTGGGTTGACGAACTGATCATGTGGCTGGTAAATGTAACCTGGAGTATTCCTACGCTGCTCCTGGTTTTCGCCATTACCATGGCGATGGGAAAAGGCTTCTGGCAGATCTTCATTGCTGTTGGGCTAACCATGTGGGTTAGTGTGGCCCGGTTAATTCGTGGACAGGTGATGGCTATCAAGGAAATGGAATATATACAGGCTGCCAAAGCTTTGGGCTTAACAAACAGCCGTATCATCATCCACCATATTTTACCCAATATATTGGGACCGGTAATGGTTATTGCGGCCAGTAATTTTGCCACTGCTATCATTGTTGAAGCCGGATTAAGTTTCCTCGGCATCGGTATACAGCCGCCGCAACCAAGCTGGGGATTAATGATAAAGGAAAATTATAATTTTATCATTACCAATAACCCTTTGCTGGCTTTAATTCCGGGGTTTGCCATTATGTTGCTGGTGCTTGCTTTTAATTTATTGGGAAATGGACTCAGAGATGCTGTTGATGTTAAATAACCCCCTCCGTCCCCTGAAGAGGGAACTGGTTAAACTACAAACAGATTTTAAATTCGCTCAGATAAAAGTTCAATAAAGATTTAAAGTACAAGAGTGCGACGCCAATGAAGTTGATTAAAGACAAGATGGTGGGACAAAAATATTGCATGCCGTTCTTCGCTTCAATCTTTGCAGGTTCCCCCTTCAGGGGGCGGAGGGGGTTTCATTCCCCTGGTGCTACCTGCACATTCCTGTTAAACCCTTCTTCAAGAGAAATAAAGGTTTCTGTCCTGTCGATGCCCTTTATTTTTTGCAGTTCATCATGTAAAACAAAACGAAGCTGGTTGATATCCTTGCAAACAATTTCAATGAACATACTATAGTTACCGGTAATATAATTCAACCGCACGATCTCCGGGATATTCATCAGCTCTTTGGCAACGGTATCATACAAAGAACTTTTTTCCAGGTAAATACCCACAAAAGCAGTGATGTCATAACCCAGTTGTTTGATATCAACATCCATCTTTGTTCCCTTAACGATACCAAACTCCTGTAATTTTTTTATCCTTACATGGATGGTTCCACCACTTACAAATAGTTTTTTTCCCAGTTCGGCATAAGATATCTCCGAGGTCTCCATCATTTCATGAATGATCTGCAGGTCCAGTTTGTCAAGATTTAATTTGGTAGCCATTTTATAAATTGCTTTTTAAAATAATTCAAATCAAAGAACAAATATTTGAATTATTTCTATAATTTCCAAATATTTGATAAAATATATTAAACGCATGACTGTTTCCCTTAGTTTTGTGTTATCAATCCGGTAGTGATCGGAAGTTCTTTAAAATTGTGGGGTGATGAAATTGCGTAAGCATGGCAGACATGCCCCCTTGTCTCGGGGGTGAGGATAACAGGACAAACGTAACATAGAGCCGGATCGGTAGCAATATTGATCCGACCGGGGTCGACCACCGAACTTTGTGTTACAGCTAACTGCCTCGTGAAGGTTCGATCCCTTCCCCTACAGCTTATTTAAAAGCCCGTTCAGGATTTGAACGGGCTTTTTTTATGCGATGAATCTCCTGAGATTCTTTCCCGCTACGACAGATCTCTGTTTAAAAAATTAACAGCTCCCTCTTTTTGTTTTAACAAAGCCTTTTTAAATAATCCGGATCATTTATCATCTTATAAGCAAGTAAATTTTAAAACTTAAAGAAGATGAAAAAAGATCTACACCTTGTTGCCTCAGTTGATAAGCCCGACGTACTGGAAAACATCATTGAGAAGCTTGCCATCCGACCAAATGATATCGGTTATGCAAAAGCTGCAGTACCCAAATCATGGAAGGCCCTGGATACCTCATCTGTTGAAGCTTATATAAGTGGTGCTGTAGAGTTTGACTATAATGAAACACAACGTATCAACATCCCTTATATCACCGGGTTTGTATTCAGTTGCGTAAAAGAAAAGGATAACCCTTACGATCTTAAATGGAGTTTCTCGCTTTCCTGATTAGTAATAGTTTTAGTTTGTGTATTTGTTTTGATCAAAGATCTGTTGACCTCCCGGTTGGCAGGTCTTTATTTTTTTCACGGATGATCTCTGCAGCAATGCTTACCGCTATTTCCCTTGTGGTTTTACTGAAGATATTAATGCCGATTGGTGTATGTACATGTTGTAATGCTTTAGCAGGAAATCCTTCTGCTTCCAGTTCATCAAATAGTATTTTTATTTTATTATCGCTGCCCAGGAGACCAAGGTAGGCAAATGGTTTTTTTAGTAATTGCTTCAGAACTATTTTATCAGCACGGTAACCTATCGTCATGATGACTGCAAAATCATTTGCAGTATTATTAAACTCATCGCCGATAGATTCATAGTCAACAATATGTTTTTCCTGAACGAATGAATTAGCTTCCATCGTATTCAATTCCTTCCTGTCATCATACAGCTTAATATAAAAACCCAGGTAGTTCATCAGTTCTGATAAAGCAAGCGCCACATGGCCTGCTCCAATGATATGAATTATAGGTTGCTGGTTTATGGATTCAGTATAAAGCCAGTCCGTTTCAGATCTGTATTGAAATGCTGATAGAGACGCATCAGCTGGCTGTAACCCCTTTGGGGAAAGTTGAATTGATTTATTTTCTCCTGAGATTATTTTTTCTATTGTATCCTTATCTGTAATGTTTAATGGTATAAAAGCATTTAACTGGCTGCCGGAGCAGATCATACCCGACTGGTCTTTTGCATGTTCCTTATCATGATGCTGCCGCATAAGTAAGACAGCCCTTTCTTTTTGGTGCAGCATACTCTTTGCTTTCTCTACCAGCTTATGTTCCATAATTCCGCCGCCGATGGTTCCGTACATTTCTCCGTCTGCAGCAACAGCCATTGTAAATCCTTTGCGGCCGGGAGAGCTTCCCTCACTTTCTAAAACATACAGCAACTCCACATGAACAGTGTCATCTAATTTGGATAATATAAAATTCCACAGGTCCATTATTTCATTTTCCGGTTGTCTAATATCTTTTTAAAGGAACGGCTGCGTATCTCATCCAATGTTAACCCCGTTACTAAAACTTCTTCTTCGGTAATAGCTCCACTGTTCAATGCACGTAAAAAATAATTGAGTAAGCCCTGCCCGGTTGCAGCATCATCAAACACATCTCCTATCAGGGTTGCCCTTGCAGCTTTCTCAACAAATGTTTTTAAACGCTCAACTGCATCATCATAACTTTCTAAAAAGAAAGCATACACCGCAGCATAACGCATAGGGAATTGTGCAGGGTTCAGATCCCAGCCCTGGTAAAAACCATTCCATAAAGAATGACGGATATGATCGTATCCTTTTTTCCAGGCATGATGTACAGTATCCCTGTTCTCCAGTAATTGTGCTGCTGTCAAGGCATCTCCCCTGTGCGGACCAATGGGCATGGTGTTAGTGGCACCATCACTCAGCCAGATACCTGTATGCGCCAATGCTACCTTGGTCATATGGTGAGCAAAATCACAAACCGGGTGATCCATCTCCTGATACTTAGCAGTGATGTTGCAGCTGGCTGTATAATCATAAGTGCCAAAATGCATGGCAATGCACCTGCCGTTACTGGCTTTTATAAATTTGTACAAAGGGTTTGTTCCGTCGATCGCCATGATGGCCTGCGTGGTCTCTACCATCATTTCCATTTTTAAAATGCCGGGCTCCATCTTCAATTCTGTTTCCAGTATATCAAAGAAATGAGCAAGGGTTGCAGGTTGTTCAGGAATGGTAACCTTGGGCAGCATCACAATAAAATTATCTGGTAATTTTCCGTCGGTTTCTTTTACAAGTGTGCTTACAAAAATATCAAGCGTACGCAAACCTCTTTCTTTCATTTCTTCTGTAAAAGGTTTAATGCGGATGCCGATGAAAGGCGGCAAAGTTTTTTCCTTCATACCCTTTGCAACTTCCAGTGCAGCAGTACGGGCTGTTTCATCTTCTTCTTCGTTACTGCGGTTGCCATAACCATCTTCAAAATCAATTCGAAAATCTTCAATGGCTTCCGATCTCAGTTTGGCAATCACTTTATCATAAACTTTTTTACTGAAGTTTGTTGTCGTGTCCATGCCAAACACATGACCAAAAACATTGTGATCGGGTGCATAGGTCTCAAATATTTCCAGCGCTCTTTTGCCCAAAGTGCTTGCTGAATCATATTTAAAGAGATTAGCGCCGCCGTATAAAGTATGTACGGGCTGTCGTTCACTCCTGTCGCCGGAATAGATCTGCTGAAAGTAAGTATTTGCTTCTTTTAGTTTATTAAACAGTTTTTCTTTTTTGTCAGCTGGAATTGATATGCTCATTTTATTATTATTTGGCCTCACCCCAACCCCTCTCCATCCTTCGACAAGCTCAGGAGAGAGGGAACTGGAAGTTGGCAGTTTTTATATTTAATACATCTTTTAATATTCGTTAGTACTCGCTTTTATCTCCGCTTTAATCAGTTCCCCCTTCAGGGGGCGGAGGGGGTTTTAACTACCTCTATAAGTTGAATACCCAAACGGGTTGATCAATAAAGGCACATGGTAATGTGCATCATCGAAAACCGTGAACTGTATTTCCACTTCAGGATAAAAACTCTGTAAGTTTTGAGCAGTATAATAATTACCTGTTTCAAAAATCAGTTTATAATTACCGGGAGCTAATTTTTTTTCTGCAGGCAACAGGTCGCTGATCCTGCCATCGGCATTGGTAACACCCTGGACAATGGTTTGCCAGTTATCATTTGTTTTTTCCATCAGCCTTATCGTAATGTCTTTCCCGGGCTTGCCTATAGAAGTATCTAACACATGTGTTGTAAGTTGGCTCATAGTTAAAAATTTAAACTCTGTTCCTGTAAATAATTTTGTAAACCGGATGAGCGTTATCTTATGCTGCTCACCCATAGCAATTTTAATTTCTTCATCAATGGTATTTTGCAGCCTGTCTTCCAGCAACCGCAGCATTTCTGTTGCAGACTTCCCGGTAGCACATACAATAAAAATAAACCCGAATTTTTTTTCATACCCTGCATTTGCTTTTGCCAAAGCGTTAATAATTTCTGCAGAAGCTGCTGAAACAGATTCCTGTTCCTTTCCTGCAAATTTTTCGCTAAGGCTTTTTACATCTCCAATCTTAGGATGATGCGTAAAAGATTCCAGCCAGTCTGCTACCTTACATTGCTCATACCAAATATCTGTAGCAACAGCAATTAGTTCCTTTTCGTTTGCAAAAGGAAAACGCTGCATCATTAAAGACACCCAGTTTGATGAGCCACAACAACTCATCAATAACCCTGCGGCTGCTTCTTTGTCTAATGTATTGAACTCCTGTAATGTCATAATTAATTTTATTTCAAAGTGGCGCCCTGTTCTATCCAGCACCTGATAATATCTCTTTCCTTTTGTGTCATATTCGTTTTATTATTCTGCGGCATTGTTTTAGTAAGTACTACCCGCTGCATGATCAGATCTTTCTTTCGCACAATATCATCTGGTGTATCATATATTACGCCATTAGGTGGTGCTTTGTAAATATCATCGGTTGGGGCCGATGAATGACAACTGACACATCTTTGTTGTATGATAGTATTCACTTCGCTGAATTCAATTTTTGTATTACATGCTCCCGGATCTTTTGGTGGTGCAGAAATAAAAGCGCCGGCAAGTAAAATAACAACCGAAACCGGTAATACCCAAACTGCCAGCTGCCCTTTTTCCCTCAGGTTAAGGTAATGTTTTACACCGGCTGTTCCTACAGTAATTATTATGAGAATCAGCCAGGGATTTTCGTAACCGAATGTAGTTGGAAAATGATTGCTAATCATTACAAACAAAACCGGCAGCGTAAAATAATTATTATGCAACGACCTGCTGAGTGCATTTTTTCCTAACTGCGGATTCAAAGGCAAGCCTTGCCTGGCTGCTTTTACCATGGCTTTTTGTGCAGGTATGATGACAAAGAAAACATTGGCCACCATGATGCTGCCGATCATAGAACCAAAATGAATGTATGCAGCTCGTGCACTAAATACATGGCTGTAGAAATAAGCAAATCCAACTAAAACAGCAAAGCCAACTATCGTAAATATTATGGGATTTTTGATCAGTGGAGATTTACAAAGGAGGTCATACATCACCCATGCTACAACAAAAGAGCCCACGCCAATACCAATGCCGGTAAGCGGTGCAATATCCAGTACGTTCTTATCTATCAATAAAGCCGTTGCATTAAAATAATATACCACAAACATTAAACAGAAACCAGACAGCCAGGTAAAATAGGCTTCGTATTTAAACCAGTGCAGGTGTTTGGGAATTGTTTTAGGAGAGACTTTATATTTTTCAAGATAATAAAAACCACCACCATGTACAGCCCACAGATTACCAGCCAGCTCATCACGTACATCATGTGTACGGTTCAATGCATTTTCTAAAAAAACAAAATAGAAGGAAGCGCCGATCCATGCAATACCAAATGTAATATGCATTAAACGGATAATGATATTGAGCCACTCCATTAAATGCGATTCCCAGGGCGTGCCTTTTGCATATATATATACTGCAGCGGCCATGGCAAGGCTTACCAGGACGATAGCTGTGTAAACAAAATTTTGTGAAGATGCTACCCCTGTTTTCTTAGTTTCAACCTCTAAACCTGCTTCACCATCAAGGTCGTACTGTTTGGCAACCGAACGCAGGTAATAGGTCATGACCGTAAGCATAACCAAAACAAATCCCAGCACAACCAATAAAACAATTCCCGGCATCCCTTAATTTTTAATCTTACCAAATAGCCTTAATCGGCTTATGCCTCCATCAGGAAAAATATTTAAACGAACATGTGTTGCTCCCTGTATCATATTGACTTCTTCCGCATAATCATGTTCATGATCTGCCTGTAGTTTTTGCGCAGGCAATAAAGTTTGCCATTGAACTTTATCCTGCAAAACATAATCATCATTTTCTG
>JBBSJI010000090.1:0-10954 GCA_038257425.1 Chitinophagales bacterium | reverse complement strand
TACTATGGCGAAAATAATAGGAGTAGCAAATCAAAAAGGCGGTGTAGGTAAAACAACTACTGCAATTAACCTGGCTGCAAGTTTTGCGGTGCTGGAGTTTAAAACATTACTGGTAGATGCCGATCCGCAGGCCAACAGTACCACGGGTACGGGTTTCGATCTGCATAATATTACACAAAGCCTTTATGATTGCATGGTAAATGAGGTATTGGCAAAAGATATCATTCTGAAATCTGATATTCCTTTCCTCGACATCCTGCCTTCACATATTGACCTGGTGGGCGCCGAAATTGAAATGATCAATTACCCTAACCGGGAGATGGTTTTAAAAAAGATACTGGAACCCATCCGGGATGAATATGATTTTATTGTTATTGACTGTTCACCTTCCCTGGGTTTAATAACCGTAAATGCCTTAACAGCGGCCGACAGCGTGGTAGTACCAGTACAAACCGAATTTTTTGCATTGGAAGGCCTGGGTAAATTATTGAACACCATCAAGATTGTACAAAACAGGTTAAATACTGAATTGAAGATAGAAGGCATATTGATGACCATGTACGATGGCCGCCTGAGGCTTTGCAACCAGGTAGTAAGTGAGGTACGCAGGCATTTTGAAGATATTGTTTTCAGCAGCATCATTCACCGCAATACCCGCCTGAGTGAAGCACCAAGTTTTGGCAAGCCGGTTATTTTATATGATGCTGACAGTAAGGGTGCCATCAATTACCTCAACCTTGCCAAAGAGATCCTGCAGAAAAACAATATGACGAAAATAAAAGAGAAGGACAGGATAATGGAATAATGGTTATCAGTTAGGTGTTAGATGTTAATCGGATTCCTGACAAAACATAAACCCAACTTTTAACCTTTAACAAATAACTAATAACATGTCATTGCCAAATAAAAAAGATGCATTAGGAAAAGGCATCAGGAGTTTATTACAGAACATTGATGCTGACCTGAAGACCACGGCTGGTAATTTAAAGCCCGAAGTGGTGGAACAGAATGCCGTATCCATGCGTATTGCATTGGACCAGATAGAAGTTAATCCCAAACAGCCCCGCCATGATTTTGATGAGGAAGCACTAAGCGAACTTGCTGGTTCTATTAAAATGCATGACATCATCCAGCCATTAACTGTATCTAAATTACCCAACGGAAGATACAGGCTGATAGCAGGTGAAAGGCGTTTCAGGGCTTCTAAGATCGCAGGTTTAAAAGATGTACCGGTTTACATACGGCAGGCAAATGATACACAGCTTTTAGAACTCTCTCTTCTGGAGAACTTACAGCGTAAGGATCTAAATGCAATGGAGATATCTTTAAGTTATAAGCGCCTGATGGATGAGTTGGAGTACACACAGGAACAGGTAGCCGAAAGGATGGGTAAAGAAAGAAGTACAGTTACCAATTACATACGTCTTTTAAAATTGCCACCTGATATCCAGGTAGCAGTACGTACCGGTGTAATAACCATGGGCCATGCAAGGGCATTGGTTAATGTAGATCTGGTGGATAAGCAACTGTTCATCTTCAACGAAATAAAAAAAGATGGACTCTCTGTTCGCCAGACAGAGGAAATGGTACGCCGGCAATACAAATCCGCTGTTAAAGTTGCTGTAAAACCAGCACTGCCATCCAATCTTAAAAAGATTGAAGATAATTTAGCTTCAAACTTTAATACCAGGGTGCGGATGAAACATGGTAAAAAAGGTAATGGCAGCATTTTATTTGAATACTATTCAGTAGAAGAACTGAACGCCCTTCTTGATAAACTCAACATCAACGTTTCTTAATGTTAAAAGCATTTACTTTTATTTTTTTTAGTTTACTTTTTATATGTCCACAGTTGTGGGCGCAAAAAACTACATCGGTAGACAGCACTAAAAAAAAACGTAACACTAATATTTTTTCAAGACCCGATTCAACAAAAGCATACAGTCCACGAATTGCAACTTACCGTTCTGCTATTTTACCGGGCTGGGGCCAGGCCACCAATAAAAAATACTGGAAGATACCGGTGGTGTATGCAGCACTTGGTACTACGGCTTACATTTTTTTTAGAAATGTGAATCAATATAATGAAGCTAAAAAAGCTTATGCCAATTCTATTGATGGTGATCCATCCAACGATTTTTTAATCCCTCAGCCCTATTATACCGTAAAGGATCAGCCTGAAAGAATTAAAACCTTCAGGAACCAGGTAAGGCAGAATGTTGATTACACCGTTTTGTTCTTTATTGCTTTTTGGGGATTGAATGTGGTGGATGCGACTGTAGATGCACATCTAAAAACATTTGATGTTAGCGACGACCTTAGCCTGCAGATAAAACCGGGCTATAGTGAACTTGCCAATACAAATGGGATAAGCCTGGTCTTAAAAATAAAGTAACCACATCAGCTCAATATAACAAAAAGATTTACCGCTATATTTGTTACTATAAAATCATTAGGATAAAATGGGTTTAAAAATTGCATTGGTGGGTTACGGAAAAATGGGCAAAACCATTGAAACAATTGCCTTACAACGGGGCCATACAGTTAACCTTAAAATTGATATTGACAGCAAAGCAGATTTTACAACTGTAAACCTGCAGCAATGCGACGTGGCCATAGAATTCACAGGACCTCACAGTGCCAAAGAAAATATACTTACCTGCCTGTCTGCAGGAATTCCAATTGTAAGTGGCAGTACAGGCTGGCTTGAGGACTGGGATGAAGTAGAAAAATATTGTAAAGAAAGCAATGGAAGTTTTTTATATGCAAGCAATTTCAGTGTAGGCGTAAATATTTTTTTTGAAGTGAATAAAAAGCTGGCACAACTCATGAAAGGACATGCTGATTATGAAGTAAGCCTGGAAGAAATTCATCACACCCAAAAAAAAGATGCACCCAGCGGCACTGCCATTACATTGGCTGAACAGGTACTACAGGAAATACGGGGAAAGAAAAAATGGGTTAATGAAAATTCTGCTAATAAACAAGAACTTGTAATTATCAGCAAGCGTGAAGACCCGGCACCGGGTACACATACTATAAAATACAGTTCTGTAGTTGATGATATTGAGATCATTCACACAGCGCACAGCCGCCAGGGATTTGCATTGGGAGCTGTGCTGGCAGCTGAATACATTCACAATAAAAAAGGGATATTCAACATGAAAGATATCCTTGGCATAGCTTAATACCCTACCATGTTTAAATTCGAAAAAGTATTTTTCTCTTTACTTTTTATAGCAACCAGCTTCTTTACATCTGCCCAGCAGGCTAATATCGACAGTCTGCAGTTCGTTATTAAATTCAACAATGACAATGCAAAAAAATTAAATGCCTATAAAGCACTTGCAAAGGAATTGATGTTCAGGGATTTTGAAGAAAGCCAGTTAATTGCAGCTTCCGGTTCTGCACTTGCAGAAAAAATAAAGGACACGGGTTCATTGGGTGAGTTTAACCTGTTTAAGGGGGTTGCCTGGTATTTTAAAGGGTCCTACGATAGCGCCGCAGTGTATTATTATAAAGCGCTTGGTATGCTCCAGCATAAAAATAATGTCTTAAAAAAAGCGGGCGTTTTGAATGAACTCGGTAAACTGTACCGAAAAACCAGAGACCTTAGCCACTCCCTGCAGATGTATAATGAAGCATTTGATATTTATAAGCAACTGGACGATGAAAATGGAATGGCAACGATACTGAATGAATCTGGAGTAGTGTTTGAATATAAAGGAGACTATGCTGAAGCTATTAAAAGATATAAAAGTTCGCTCGCCATACGTGAAAAATTGAATGACGACCTGGGCCGGTCATACAGCTATAATTTTTTAGGAGGAGTTTATACATTGCAAAAGAAATTCAAGGAAGCGGAAGATTATTTATTAAGATCGCTGGAGCTTCGCAAAAAAATAAAAGACAGTTTTGCCATTGCCCTTAGCCACAGCGATCTGGGTTTTATGTATAAGGAACAGGGAATATATCCTAATGCGGTAGAACAATATGACCTGAGTAATGCTATTGCTGCCAAAATGCATTATGCCGAGCTGCTACTGGCAAACTATAAAGAACTGGCGATGATAGCCGAAAAGAAAGGCGACAATGCACTATCGCTGGTTTATTATAAAAGACATACCGCTTTAAAAGATTCTATTTTTGCCGGTGATAAGCTAAAGCAGATAGAACAGCTGAATGCCAAATATCAAACTGAAAAAAAAGAACAGGAGCTGCAATTACAAAAAGCAGAGATCAGGCAAAAGAATTACCTGCTTTTGGGATTGGGAATTGGTATAGTATTGATCATGTTGGCCGGTCTTAATTTTTACCGGAAACGCCAGTTGCAACACAAAATTTTATTGCAGGAAGAAGTTATGAAGCAGCAGGATATGGCAACGAAAGCTATTATCAATGCCGAAGAAAATGAACGCAAGCGAATTGCTGCCGACCTGCATGACGGCGTAGGACAAATGATGAGTGCAGCAAAAATGAATTTATCAGCTTTTGAAACTGAAATATCTTTTAAAGATGAAGAACAAAAAACAATGTTTGAAAAACTGATTGGCCTGGTAGATGAGAGTTGTAAAGAGATAAGAAGTGTGAGCCACCAGATGATGCCAAATGCATTATTAAAAAGCGGGCTGGCCAGTGCAGTTAAAGAATTTTTGGATAAGATAGACAACCGTATCATTAAAATAAACCTGCACACCGAAGGGTTGCAGGAACGCCTGGACAGCAATACAGAAACGGTATTATACAGGGTGATACAGGAATGTGTGAATAATGTGATAAAACATTCCGGGGCAAATAACCTGGATATTTCTTTGATAAAAGATGCGGATGGTATATCAGCAACCATAGAAGATAATGGCCGTGGATTTGATACTACCGATAAGCAAAAATACGAGGGAATTGGTTTGAAGAATATCAGTTCGAGAATTGCCTATTTAAAAGGTACAGTTGATTTTGACAGTTCGCCGGGAAAGGGAACCTTGGTAGCTATTCATGTTCCAATTGCACATTAAAAAATTTCAGTTACTCAATGGAGTTTAAGCAAACATCATGAAAAATAAAAAAATAACCTTAGGGATTGTTGATGACCACCAGATAGTGATCGATGGCTTAAAGGCATTGCTGCACGGGCATGAGCAGTTTGAAGTAAGTATAGAATGTACACAGCCACAGGAAATGATCGGCCTTATTGAAAAAACACCCATAGACATTTTATTAACCGATGTAATGATGCCCGGGTTGAATGGTGCTGAATTATCAAAACTGGTACATAAAAAATTCCCTGCTGTAAAAATACTGGCATTATCCATGAGTGGACAGGGCGACCTGGTGAACCAGATGATCGATGATGCAAACATATCAGGTTATGTACTAAAGAACATAGGTAAGAAGGACCTGGTTATAGCATTAGAGAAAATTTCAGCGGGTGGAATTTATTTTAGTGAAGAGGTTTTACAGGAAATGAGCAGGGCCAGCGACATGAAAAAAGAAAATGAAGAAGCACACCTTACAGCCCGTGAAATTGAGATCATACGGTTAATTGAGAAAGAATTAAGTAACAGGCAAATTGCCGAAAAATTATTCCTCAGCGAACGCACCATCGAGACTCACCGTAAAAATATCTTTCGTAAAACAAATACGGCAAGTGTTATTGGCCTGGTGAAGTATGCTTATGAGCATAAGCTCATCTGAATATTGAATATCGAACAGGAATGTCGAATGTTGAAGTTGGTAACCAGTTCGCATTCAACATTCCTTGTTCATTATCTTGCCAGGTTATCCAGCATATCCTTTGTCATGCCTTCCAAAGTAAATTCCTCTTTCCAGCCCCAGTCATTACGGGCAACTTTATCATCAATACTTTGCGGCCAGCTATCGGCTATCTGCTGGCGGTAGTCGGGATCATAGCTGATCGAAAATTCAGGAATATGCTTTTTTATTTCTGCTGCAATTTCCTTTGGCGAAAAACTCATGCCCGAAATATTGTAAGAGGTACGTATAGATATTTTTGAAGCATCAGTTTCCATCAGTTCAATGGTAGCTCGTATAGCGTCCGGCATATACATCATAGGGAGGTAGGTATCTTCCCGTAAAAAACATTTGTATTTTTTTTCTTCCAGTGCTTCGTGAAAGATCTCAACAGCATAATCTGTGGTGCCGCCACCAGGTTCGCTTTTATAACTGATCAGTCCGGGATAACGGATGCTTCTTACATCAACCCCATACCGACGGTTGTAATAATTACACCAGAATTCGCCGGCAAATTTACTGATGCCATACACTGTTACCGGCTCAATAACGGTTTGTTGGGGACAATCTTTTTTTGGTGAAGTAGGTCCAAAAACAGCAATGGATGAGGGCCAGTAAACTTTTTGCAATTTTTCCTCCCGGGCTATATCCAGTACATTCAACAGGCTCTGCATATTCAGGCTCCAGGCAAGGTTGGGGTTTTTTTCGCCGGTGGCGGAAAGGATAGCCGCCAGTAAATATATCTGGGTTATCCCCTGCCTGATCACCTGCACATGCAGCATTTCCTTGTTCATCACATCCATGCTTACATAAGGGCCGGTTCCTTTCAAGAGTTCATTCTCTTCCCGAAGGTCGGATGCAATAACATTTGCATTACCATATATCTTACGGAGTGCAAGCGTTAATTCAACACCTATTTGCCCTGATGCACCGATCACCAATATTTTTTCTTTTACCATAACTTTTTGTATTTCACGAATTTCATCGAATTACACGAATTACACGAATTTTTTTGGATATAATTTTTTAAGGAGTATTATTCTTGTCATTCATTTTAAACAGTATAACTGGTTTCCTCCTTAACTTTACAAAATGGAAAAACATTTAAAGGACATATTTGTCAATCAAAAATATAACCAAAATAATTTCTTCCTTATTGCAGGACCTTGTGTTGTTGAAGGAGAAGAGATAGTGATGAATATTGCTGAAAAAGTTTCCACCATCTGTGCAAAGCTGGAGATCCCTTATATATTTAAAGCATCATACCGTAAAGCAAACCGAACATCTGGAAATTCATTTACAGGCATTGGTGATGAGGATGCGTTAAAGCTTATAAAAAAAGTTGGAGAAAAATTCAATTTGCCAACTACAACTGATATACATACTGCTGAAGAAGCTGCTCTGGCAGCTAAATATGTGGACATTTTACAGATACCCGCTTTTCTTTGCCGCCAAACCGACCTGTTGATAGCAGCAGCAAAAACCGGTAAGATCGTGAATGTAAAAAAGGGGCAATTCCTGAGTGGACCTTCTATGAAATTTGCCGTAGAGAAAATCAATGCAGCGGGTAATGATAAAGTGGGACTGATAGAAAGAGGAAATACTTTTGGTTATACCGACCTCGTGGTTGATTACCGCAACATTACCTGGATGAAGGAAATAAATGTTCCCGTGATCATGGATTGTACCCATGCATTGCAGCAGCCCAACCAATCAGGCGGCGTAACCGGCGGTAATCCTGAATTGATAGAAACTATTGCTAAAGCGGCTATTGCTACAGGTGCTGATGGTTTATTTATAGAAACGCATCCCAACCCTGCCGTGGCAAAAAGCGATGGCGCCAATATGCTTAAACTTGATCTTCTGGAAAATTTGCTGGAGAAGTTGGTGAGGATCAGGAAAGCCATTTAAATAAAAAGGCAAAAGTCAAAATTAAAAATGACCCTTAAAGTAAGATGCTCTTTTTGACTTTTTACTTTTAACTTTTGACTTTATAAATACCGCAACGGATTCCTCCTCCCACTCAAAATATATCTTTTAATATTCATCCAGAAAGCAACAAAAAGATATACGATCACCGGCGATCCGAATGTCATGAACGACATGTAGATAAAATATTTACGGATAGTAGATGTGGCAATACCCATTTTTTCGCCAATAGCCGAGCAAACGCCAAATACATGCCACTCAATAAAATGCTTAAACCGGTTCATACTGCTAAAGTTAAATAGATTTTAACCAAAAACAAAGGCTTTATAAAATGCTCCGGTTTTCTTAAATTTGCAGCATTCTGATTTGAAGATCTGGAAATTTGAAAATTAGCTGATGTGATAATGTAAATCCACCTTTTGGGCTTCAAATTTCTCTTCATTTCCAAATCAATCAATTATCAAATTATCAAATTATCCCCATGGCCTTCGACATTGAAATGATCCAAAAGTTGTACAGCAACTTCAGCACCCGTATTGATGCTGCCCGTAAAGCAACCGGCAAATCCCTCACTTTAACAGAAAAGATCTTATATGCCCACCTTTGGCAGGGTGATGCAACCATCGCATTTGAAAGAGGAAAGGATTACGTGGAATTTGCACCTGACCGTGTTGCCATGCAGGATGCTACTGCCCAAATGGCTTTATTGCAATTTATGCAGGCAGGCCGCACCAAAGTGGCTGTTCCTTCTACCGTGCATTGCGATCACCTGATACAGGCAGAAGTTGGCGCAGTGGAAGATCTTTCAAAAGCCAAGATCCAGAATAAGGAAGTGTACGATTTCCTGGCTTCTGTTTCTAATAAATACGGTATTGGTTTCTGGAAACCAGGTGCAGGTATTATTCATCAGGTGGTGTTGGAGCAATATGCTTTCCCCGGTGGTATGATGATCGGTACCGATAGTCATACGGTAAATGCAGGTGGGCTAGGCATTATAGCCATTGGTGTTGGTGGTGCCGATGCATGCGATGTTATGGCGGGACTACCATGGGAACTTAAATTTCCGAAACTGATCGGTGTAAAATTAACCGGGAGATTAAGCGGCTGGACTGCTTCAAAAGATATTATTTTAAAAGTTGCCGGTATCCTTACCGTAAAAGGCGGAACAGGTGCAATACTGGAGTATTTTGGAGACGGCGCTAAATCTTTATCCTGCACAGGTAAAGGAACAATTTGTAACATGGGTGCAGAGATCGGTGCTACCACCTCAATTTTTGGTTATGATGAAAAGATGGCTGAATATTTAAAAGGTACCGGAAGGACTGATGTTGCTGATGCCGCTAATGCCATTGCTGAACACCTCACAGGTGATGATGATGTTTATACAAATCCAGAAGCTTATTTTGACCAGGTTATTGAAATAAATTTATCCGAACTGGAACCACATATTAACGGACCATTTACTCCAGACCTGGCCTGGCCCATTTCAAAATTTGCAGATGCAGTAAGAGTGAATGACTGGCCCGAAACATTGGAAGTTGGCCTGATCGGCTCTTGCACCAATTCATCTTATGAAGATATTACCCGTTCAGCTTCCATTGCAAAACAGGCAACAGATAATGGTTTTAAGGCAAGAGCGGAATTCACCATAACCCCAGGTTCTGAACAGGTAAGATATACAGTTGAGAGAGATGGTTACCTGGATACTTTTGAAAAAATGGGCGGTGTTGTTTTAGCAAATGCCTGTGGGCCATGTATTGGCCAGTGGGCTCGCCATTCAACCGATCCCAATCGCAGGAACTCGATCGTAACTTCTTATAACCGTAATTTCTCAAAAAGAAATGATGGCAATCCCAATACACATGCTTTTGTGGCTTCGCCTGAAATTACAACAGCATTGGCCATTGCCGGTTCCCTTACTTTTAACCCACTTACAGATTATCTGACCAATGATAAAGGTGAAAAATTTAAACTTGAAGAACCTTTAGGAATTGAAATGCCTTTAAAAGGATTTGCTGTTGAAGATGCAGGTTTCCAGGCACCAGCCGAAGATGGCAGTAACGTGAATGTGATCGTTTCTCCTACATCAGACAGGTTGCAGCTACTGGAACCTTTCCAGGCCTGGGAAGGCACAGATCTTAAAGGATTGAAATTGTTGATCAAAGCAAAAGGAAAATGTACAACGGATCATATTTCGATGGCTGGTCCATGGTTAAAGTTTCGTGGTCATTTAGATAATATCAGTAACAACATGCTGATTGGAGCTGTTAATTACTTCAATGAAAAAACAGATACGGTAAAAAACCAGCTTACCGGTGAATATGGCACTGTGCCCGGTACTCAAAGAGCTTATAAAGCAGCAGGCATTGGTACGGTAGTAGTTGGAGATGAGAATTATGGTGAGGGTTCTTCAAGAGAACATGCTGCCATGGAACCCAGGTTCCTGGGTGTACGTGTGGTGCTTGTAAAATCTTTTGCGAGGATACATGAGACCAACCTGAAAAAGCAGGGGATGCTGGGTTTAACCTTTGCAGATAAGGAAGATTACAATAAGATACAGGAAGACGACAGCATTGATATTATAGGTCTTACAAGTTTTGCTCCTGCCAAACAATTACAAATGCTGCTAAACCACACCAATGGCAGTTCAGATACCATACTCGTAAACCACACTTACAATGAGCAACAGATAGAATGGTTCAAAGCTGGTGCTGCATTGAATATCATCCGCAGGGAGTTTGAAGCTGGTAAATAATCGGACTCAAAATTGATACAGTAATCCCACCCCTACCCGGGTGGGATTTTTAGTTAACAAATATTTTTTATTAAATAAATAAATGTTTAAACATTAATTTATATGTTGCATTCAAAATTAAAAATTATGGCTACCAAACACTGGGCATTAGACCCCCACACACAGTGAAGTACATTTCAAAATCAAACACCTGATGATCACCAATGTTTCAGGAAGTTTTGACATTTTTAATGTTACTGCACAAACCGAAGACGAAGACTTTACAAAAGCGGATGTCAGTTTTACTGCTGATGTGAATTCTATCTCTACCAATAATGAACAAAGAGATGGACACCTTAAAAGTGCTGACTTCTTTGATGCCGAAAAATATCCCCAGGTAACATTTAAAGCTACTAAAACTGAAAATATTGATAATGATGGCTCATATGATTTATATGGTGACCTCACTATACGTGATGTAACAAAGAATGTAAAATTATCGGTAGAGTTCGGTGGAGTTGTGAAAGATCCTTATGGTAATAT
>JBBSJI010000089.1:0-11019 GCA_038257425.1 Chitinophagales bacterium | reverse complement strand
TTTGTGACCGCGTTAGGATTCAAACCTAAAACCTTCTGATCCGTAGTCAGATGCTCTATTCAGTTGAGCTACGCAGCCATAATTTTTTCGGATGGCCCGCCCGAATGTTACCCTTCATAACGGGCGGGCAAAGATAGGAGTTTATCCCATTGCTTCAAACTACAAACCATTTAAAAATTCACTATGTATCAGATCAACAACTTTTACCAGGCTTTTTGTTTCTTCAAAAACTTTTAACTGCCGGTCGGCGCCGGTACCCTGTTCAAGCATTTTATGTACATTACTTATTGCGTGCCGACTGCCTAATTCTGGCACCACATCATCAATAAAATCAAGTAATTCATATATTAACACACGGGTATTTACTTCCATTTCTTTTCCAAAATCGATCATGCTTCCATCTATACCATAGCGCCCCGCCCGCCATTTGTTTTCATTCAATAATGCACGGGAATACATCATAAAATTCAGGTTCTGGCTACGTAGTTTATAAATTTTTGCGCAAATGGCCTGGAACAAAGCGGTAATGGTAATTGTTTCCTGAACAGTGAGGGGAACATCACATATCCTGAACTCTACTGTATTAAAAAAAGGATGCACTCTCAGATCCCACCATATCTTTTTTGCATTATCTATACAATTGGTTTTTACCAGCAGCTTGATATAATTGTCATAGGTTTCAATGCTATCAAAATAATCCGGTATACCTGTACGTGGAAATTTATCAAATACTTTTGTGCGAAAAGATTTATACCCCGTGGTTCGGCCTTCCCAGAATGGCGAATTGGTACTTAAAGCATAAATATGTGGTAAGAAGTAGCGGGCAGAATTAGCAATATGAATTGCCATTTCCCGGTTCTCCATACCCACATGTACATGTAAACCAAAAATTAAATTACTGCGGGCAGCTTCCTGCAATTCATTTACAATTTCGCTATACCTTACATGATCTGTGATCAACTGCTTTTCCCAATGGCTGAAAGGATGTGTGCCGGAAGCACCTACCCAAAGGCCCAGTTCATCTGCTATACCACTTATTGTTTTACGTAAAGTACCCACATCAATAAAAGCTTCATCAATATCCTGGCAAATATCAGTACCAACTTCTACTACTGCCTGGTGCATCTCTGCTTTTACTTTGTCCTTAATAACTTTTTGTCCCTCGTGTACAATTTTTTGTTCATGACTTTTAAGCTCCCTGGTTTCAGGATCAATAACCATGTATTCTTCTTCTACGCCGAGTGTAAAGTGTTTGTAAGATAGATTTGCCATTGCTTTTATTTATACAGTTTCTTTTTTGCTGCGCTTTTTTTAATGTAATCTCCCCAGGTTAAATTGTCAACGTTGTCTTTGTGTTCCTTTGCTTTTTCTATAGCATAGGTAGCAGCAGTTTCAACCACCCAATCAAAATTTTCCTGTCCTACGCTGCTTACTTCTGCATCGGGTGCCGGGTTACAAAAATCGATAGCATAAGGAACTCCATCTCTCAAAGCTAATTCCACCGTATTGAAATCATAACCCAGGTAATGGCATATCCTTAGCACAATATCTTCCATTATCTTATACCTTTCGGGCGAAGGTTTAAAATCTGCTACATAACGCAGGTGATGTGGGTTACGTGGTTCATAGGGCATAATGCGAACGTATTTGCCTCCAATGCAATAACACCTGTAATATTCATCAAACTTAATTTCTTCCTGCAGCATCATAACCAGTTGTTCAGTTTCTGCGTGTTTCTCAAAAAACTCTTCCATGCTGTTTAATTGATAAACACTTTTCCACCCGCCACCTGAAAATGGTTTCATGTATGCCGGGAATCCGATATAATTAAAAATACCTTCCCAATCCATGGGGTAAGCAAGATTGCTGAACGATTCTTCACTGGTATCTGCAGGTAAGTCTCTGGATGGAAGAATAACCGTTTTTGGAACCGGCACATCTATTTTTGTAGCCAGGCAGTTATTAAAAAATTTTTCATCGGCACTCCACCAGAAGGGATTATTGATTACAGTAGTACCACACAATGCTGCATTCTTTAAGAAAGCCCTGTAAAAAGGAACATCCTGTGATATACGGTCGAATATTACAGCATAGCCGGAAGATTCGCCCTGCATCACTTTATCAATTCGTACGGCCTCTGCCATAACACCATCAATCTTTTTACTGTTTACCCTTTCAATAAATGCTTCGGGAAAGCTTCTTTCTTTACCGAATAATACGCCGATCTTCTTCATGATTATTATTTTGGTGATTTTTAATTTGAGTTGATCTTTCAATTTTAACCTTTTCAAATATATTTTTTCGCAGCCAATAAAACAAATTATGTTTTTATTATAAATGCTGATCAACAAAAAAGATCAATCAATAGAACACAATACTCAGGTTTTGCCGGTATTTACTTAATTTTGAGGATATGTCCATAATTAAGACAGCCAATATTTTAGTAGTAAACCATACCATAGCTTCTCAATTCTTAGAACGTGATGTAAAGGTTGATTTTTACTTTCCTCCTCAAACGGTTGATGCTTCAAATCTGAGCCTGTTATTAGTTAATGACGGCCAGGACCTGGTGACCATGAAGTTTGAAGAAATACTTGATGATCTTTATGAAGTAAAAGCAATTAATGATCTTTTTTGTGTAGGCATTCATTGTTCAAAGGATCGTAAAAATGAATATGGTACAGCAAAATACCTTGACTATAAAGGAAGAGGGGCTAAGGCCGGTTTATATAATCGCTTTGTGTTAGAAGAGTTGATGCCATTCATAAGAAGCACATTAACCATTTATTCATTTAAAGAAAAATGCTTTGCAGGTTTTTCACTTGGAGGTTTGTGTGCCTTGGATATGGTGTGGAATCATCCTTTGGAATTCAGTAAAGCAGGCGTTTTTAGCGGCTCATTGTGGTGGCGTGATAAAGATCAGGAAGATGAAGATTTTGATGAAAATATAAACCGCATCATGCACAAGCAGGTGAGTGAGAGCACTGATTTTTATCCCTGGTTAAAATTCTTTTTTGAAGTAGGTACACTTGATGAAGTGGCCGACAGGAATAATAATGGGGTGATTGATTCCATAGATGATACCGTAAGTCTTATAGATATTCTTGTTGATAAAGGATATGACAGGAATAAAGCTATTCGGTTTTTGAAATTACCCGAAGGGCGTCATGATGTACCTACCTGGGCTAAGGCATTTCCTGAATTTTTAAAATGGGGTTGGGGAAGTGCGTAGTTGATTGATTGGGAGCTGCGTTATCAGGAATAGGAAATCTGGAATTAGTAATTGGGGGTTCGTAAATGAGTTTAAAAATAATTTGTAAAGTGTAAAGGAATCCGGCCATAAAAAAGGAGGCTGTCAGTAAATGACAGCCTCCTTTTTTTATAAAAGCAGTTTATTAGAAACTTAATCTAACTCCTAACTGGCTTGTCCATCTTGAACTGTTAAATACACCATCAGAAATATTGTATGGTCTGTTATCCTTAACGGGTGTAAACCTGTATTGCGGTGTTAAGTTTGTAGCACTAACATATCCTGTAAAATCCAGAAGGATTGACTGGTCGTTACTAGCAAAATACTGTCTGCCGGCTGTTCTGCTTAATAAGTTGGTGAAGTTGAAGATATCGTAAGAAATCTGTAATTGGTAAGTTTTACCACCAAGCTTTACGTTCAGATCCTGTTGAATTTTTAAGTCAACAATATGGGTGAACGGCGTACGGGCGCCATTTCTTTCGGCGTACTTACCACGGTTTTTGCTTAAATATTTATCTCCTTCAATAAATGCATCAAACAAATCTCTTTGCTGCTGCGGCGTATAAGTTACACCACCAGTTGTGTTAGATAAGAAAGTCATGGTTTGTAACTGATCCTTCGTAGGAATAAACATCAGGTCGTTAGTTTCAAAATTGTCCAGGTCTCTTACCATACCTCTGTTAATTACATAACTGTATGGGTTTCCGCTTTGTCCGTTATACACCAATGAAATGGTTGTAGACAGCATTTTATTCAGGTAGGTTATTTTTTTAGCTACATAAGCATTAATCCTGTGTGCGGGGTCAAAATCACTGGTAGAAAGGCCAATGTTGTTACGGCCATTAACCGACTCCATGAAACGCCATTGTGAGCTGTTTTGTGAGCTGGTACCTTCGTTAATAACAACTGAATTACCAAAGCTGTAGTTTGCATTAAATGCCCAGTTATTGTTCCAGCTTTTATCAAGTGTAGTTACAAAACTGTATGAATAACCTTTTTTGCCACTACGGTTGCTTAAAAGGTAAACACCTGTGTATGGTGTAGTTCCATTAGCTCTTGTTGGGATAACAGTTGCATTGCTTCCGGTTAAACTATGTACATCTCTTACATCAACACCAACCGATTTTAAATTAGCGGGTAATACATCAACACGTGTGTAATTAATTTCGTTAATGTTTTTAGTGATAATTGTTTCAAAGCTCAGTTTCCAACGTTTGCCCAGTTGCTTATCAGCAGCCATAGACATTCTGAAAACTTTATTCATTCTAAAATCTTTAGCTATCAAATCAACTTGTCCCGATGGACTTGGCAGCGTTACGCCAAAATCGGCAGCCGTATACTGTCCAAAAGGATTTGCTCTAAAAGCAACACCAGTTCTAAATAAACCTCCAACGCTGATGCCGTTATTATTATAAACACCGCCCGGCCATACCAACGGAACACGGCCAGTAAATAATCCAATTCCTCCACGCAAAACAAGCGCTTCATCAGGTATCTTGTAAACAAACCCTATTCTAGGGTTTAATGACCATTTAGGTGACGCAATCTGTCCTGATCTTGCACCTTTCAAATCGTGATGAGCAGAGTATTTGCTTAAAGCCGAATCATTAAAGAACCGATCTGTTTTTGGAGTAGTTAAAAATTTAGTGTTATCGGCACGTAAACCAATAGTTACTGTAAGTTTATCATTTACTTTAATCTCATCTCCAACAAAGAATCCTAATCTTAAAGTATTGAATTTAGCGGCCGCATTAACCGAAGCGTCTCCGGTTGTACCTGCGGGATCTAAAAGTGAATAACTTACATTATAATTTAGAGAGGGCCCATTTGCCATAAATGTAGCTAAGTCGGCGAACTGATAAGAACCGTAGTTCTGACGGATAAAGATATTAGTTGACTTACTGATCTCATTATCGGTACCCAATGAAATAATGTGTTTGCCTTTGTAAATTTTAAATACATCGAATAAAGCAATATTATTTTGTTTTAACAGGTTCCCTGTAGAAAATTCTTCAGTTCCGAAAACTAATCTTCCAGTACCATCATTAATAGTAACTCTTGGAAATGGGGTGCCCAAAGCACCTCTGTCATCTAGTACATTGGTCATTGTTAATAACAGTTTGTTGTTAACGGTATTATTGAATTTAGAATTCAATTCAAGTGAAGCAGAATGGGTAGTTGTGGGGAACTCATAACCATTATTAAAGAAGTTAATAGTTGAGTTGCTGCTTCTTGATGTGTTATTGCGGAAAGCATCATTGTATCTGTAACTGGCACTCAGCTTATGTTTTGCAGTAATGTTCCAGTCAATCTTGGCAGCTATTCTGTTTGCTTCAACTGATTCGGGGTTATCATCATAACCTCCCATATCATAACCATATGTGGTTTTTACATAGTTAACCAAACCATCAACAGCAGCCCGGTTAGAGGTTCCTGTATAGGTAGAAAAATCAGAAGGCTGAGGTCTTTTATCTCTTTGAACTTCTCCATTCAGGAAGAAGAACAATTTGTTTTTTATAATTGGGCCACCAACTCTGAACCCGATGGTTCTGTTTGCAAAATCAGATAAACCAGTAGCCGCACTTTTAGCTACACCCGGAGTTTTACCGGCTATGTTTTCGTTACGGAAAAAATAGTAAACAGATCCTGTGTATGTGTTGGTTCCGCTACGGGTAATTGCGTTAATACCACCACCAGTAAAGTTACCCAACGATGCATCGTATGGAGAAAGTACCACCTGGAACTGATCGATTGCATCAATTGAAATAGGTGCGATACCAGCCTGCCCACCATTTGTTCCCGATGCAGATAAGCCAAATACATCGTTATTAACCGCTCCATCTATATAAAACGAGTTATAACGGTTGTTTTGCCCGGCAAGTGAAACACCTCCGTCGCCGGTAATCTTAGCCTGTGGCACAAATCTCAGGTAATCTGATATATTACGCCCAACAGTTGGAAGATTAGCCATTTTATCTCTTCCAATGGTTGTTTCTGCTCCGCCTTTACCTGATGATTGTATAGCTCTAGTAGCTACTACAACTTCCTGTAAATTCGATGTAGTTTCCAGCATTTGAAAGTTCTCAACTAAAGTTTCACCTAATGATAGGGTTAATCCTTCTCTGGTAATGGGTTTAAAGCCAACAAATGATGCGGTAACGGTATATGGACCACCGGGGTTCATATTGGCAATGTTATATATGCCCCCTTTTCGGGTAGCAGTAGTATATACCGTACCTGTGGGAGTATGTGTGGCAGTTATTGTTGCTCCGGCCAACTCTCCACCGGCTAACGATTTCACAGAACCGTTCATTGTACTGGTTGTTACCTGGGCAAACGCAAAGCCGGTCACGGCCATCAAGGCAATGAATAAAGTAATAATTTTTCTCATTCTCATAATAGTTTGTTTTACGCTGGCAAAGAAACTAAATAAAAGCCGAATTCTGTTAACTTTTATTAACAAATTATAAGGATTCAGCAACTTGAGATTTTTAGTAATTAAAAGGATGTGTTTGTTAATGTAAAAGTAACCTATAAACTCTGCATACTTAAGGGTTTTAAATGAAAACTAATGTGTACATTTTTATCATATTTACCTGCTTTTTCAGGTTTTAAAAACCAATTCATTTATTTCGTAAAATGAAGAAAAACATTTCGGTTTTGGGTAAATAAAAAAAGCTGTAAAATGGAAAATGTGCGCCTGTTTTCTAAATAAAAATAAATGTATAAGCAGGCGAGCTAAACTTTTACCAAAACCGAAAGATTAGTTTTTTTAATCTCGTTAACTTTGCCTGATAAATATAATATATGCTGGATAGTATTGAAAGTGCCATTGAAGATATTAAGAACGGGAAGTTAATTATTGTGGTAGATGATGAGGACAGGGAAAATGAAGGAGACTTTATAACTGCCGCAGAGAATGCAACACCCGAAGTGATCAATTTTATGAGTACACATGGCAGGGGCCTGATCTGCACTCCTTTAACAGAAGAACGCTGCCGTGACCTTAACCTTCAGCCCATGGTAGTGGATAATACTTCCCTGCATGAGACCGCTTTTACAGTAAGTATAGATCTGTTGGGAAATGGCTGCACTACGGGCATTTCGGCCCACGACAGGTCGAAAACGGTAAAGGCGTTGGTTAACCCTGTTACAAAACCCCAGGACCTGGGAAGGCCCGGGCATATTTTTCCTTTAAAAGCTAAAAAGGGAGGCGTTTTGCGCCGCTCAGGTCATACCGAAGCAACCATTGATATGAGCCGCCTTGCAGGTTTTGAACCAGCAGGGGTACTGGTGGAGATCATGAATGAGGATGGAGGTATGGCCAGGTTACCGGAACTGAAAAAAATAGCCAAAAAGTTTAATCTTAAGCTGATATCCATAAAAGACCTGATAGCATACCGCTTAAAGAAGGAAACTTTAATTAAGGAAGAAGTGAGGGTTAAACTACCCACCAAATGGGGAATTTTTGAATTGATCGCTTTTGAACAATTGAATACAGGTGAAATTCATATGGCCCTCAAGAAAGGAGAATGGCAAAAGGATGAACCGGTATTGGTAAGGGTACACAGCAGTTGCATGACGGGCGACATACTGGGATCTTTGCGTTGCGATTGTGGCGACCAGTTGCACCATGCTATGAAAATGGTGGAAGATGCAGGCAAGGGAGTAGTACTTTATATGAACCAGGAAGGAAGGGGTATTGGCCTTATCAATAAACTGAAAGCTTACAAATTGCAGGAGCAGGGAAGAGATACCGTGGAAGCAAACCTGGAACTGGGCTTTGATATGGACGAAAGAGATTATGGCGTGGGTGCACAGATACTAAGACATTTAGGTGTAAGTAAAATGAAGCTGATGACTAATAATCCACGTAAACGTGCCGGCTTGTTGGGGTATGGCTTAGAAGTGGTAGATAATGTACAGATAGAAATTGCATCTAATCCGCATAATGAAAAATATTTACAGACAAAGAAGGATAAGATGGGGCATGAGATCATGAGCGGAGAATCGTGAGTGGTGAATGGTGAGTCGTGAATCGTGAGTCTTGAGTTGGAAAGCGTGAATGAAGTTTTTTTAAAAATATACACATAGTAATTTCTGGAGACCGACTACTGACTAATGACTACTGACTTTTGACTATCTCCTTATCGGTTGGCTTTTTTCTTTCTTCTTTCTTCCCGTTGCTGTATCCTTTCAGCTTTGGTTAGCTTATCAAAATCCCTGCTATAGCTAAGACGTACACCGGTTCTGTTACGCTGGCCTAATGTAGCATCTACAACAGTTCTGTTAAAACCAACAATTCTTAATTTTCCATCCTTTGTCAATAAATATTCAATGGTAATATCAGGCGTAAGCAGTACGTTGGTATTGCGTGCCAATAAAATATACGGGTTGTTGTAATCAATATTACCGCCCAGCGAAACAACCAGCCTGCCGTTTATATAAGCTTTCTTAAATCCAAAATTACCCGACGCTTCCAATGCATTGATCAGTTCGGTACTGGTTAAATTATAATTTGAATTGAAGGAAATATAAGGCGTAATGCTAGGATCTTTAAACAGTCTTTGAAAAACCTTGGTTAACTGGTTGTTTAAAAAACCAGAAATTACCTGGCCGGCCGTACCGGATAAAAATGATGCTGTTGATGCACCAAAGCCTCCATTATTATCATTGATGAATGTATTAAATAAAAGGAGAGAGGCTACCTGCCTGTTCTGTTCATTTTCATCCTTGGCAAATTTCTTCAGGTTCTCCAGCAGTACCGGGTCTTTTGAATAATCGGTTTGTTTATTCTGCGGTATCTCAAACTCAAAAGAAATTTTAGGAGCCTTTAAAGTATTGGTAAGATGAGCAATGATCAGCAGATCTGATTTTTGCTGGTACTTACCCCGGCTGGTAGCCAGGCTGCTCAGGTCTACATTGGGAGCCAGGTAATCTGCATTAATATTTATCTGGGCTTCGTAAGGATCGCCATTCCAGGTTATTGATGAGCCGTCATTAATACTAAAATACTTTTGTAAAAATGTTTGAAAATTAAACTTGTATTCACCCTCTGTAATATTGTAACGGCCCCTTATGGTCAATGGCTCGTTTGTTCCTACGGTAATATTCAGTAAGCCATTTCCCTGCCCTTTAATAATATCACCCGTTAATTCATCCAGTATCAGGTCAATCTTACAGGCCGGGTTAGCTGTTAAATTCATGTTTATCAAAAAATCACTTTCCTGCCTGCCGCTATATTCATCTTCCATTTTGCTACCATACTGTATAAAGTCTATGTAATCTATCTTTCCATATTCCTGGCTGGTACTGGTTGGTATAAAAATATGGCTGCTGTCAGTGGCAGAAGGTTCGCCGGTGATATTCATGCGCATGTCAGACACCGGCCCATTTAAGGTCATTAATGCTTTACCAATAACATTTCCATAAAACTGGCTGTTATCTCTTTTGGTTGTATTTAAAAGCAGCATTTTGTCGGTCTCAAAACGGATATTATTAAACCAGAAATCCTGGAAAAATTTATGTTGCAGTTTTCCACCAGCTATACCAGTGTTGCCTAAAGTGTCCCTAAGGTTTAATGTCCCAAAATCAATCTCATCGGGATTAAAAATAAGGGTCTCCTCTGTAAACCTGTACGTGCATTGTGTGTATTTAACTTTCAATTCTCCTTCTGTAATATTTACAGTACCGGTAACAAACATATTATTCGGGCCCCGATATACTTTTAAATCATTGGTGTTTATATTTCCTTTCATGTTACTGAAAATTCCACCCAGGTAATTATCAAGCAAGCTGATATCAAACCTTTCGGCTTTAAATGCAATATCCATTGGGTTCACCGTGGAATCTTTGTAATTAAAACTGCCGTCAATATTGAATTTATACAATGTACCGTCGGCATCCGCTTTAACTGTAACAAGCCCCGATGTGGTATTCACTTCTCCTTTTAATTTTACACTGCCTATTTCCTTATTATCAAGTCTGAAATTATCGGCTACAGCATCATACTCTATGATCTGCTTGCCAAATGGATCTCTTAATTTAATAGTGCCCGTTAAAATACCTTCCAGCCGGGGTTGTTTTAAAAAGAATGCTGTAAAGTCGTTGATATTTACCGTTGTAAGTTTTGCTACCAGGTTGGTATGGTCCGTGAGTTCATCCAGTTCGGTAGAGATAACGATCTGCTGGTTGCCCTGGTTGAATGTTACATCATTGGCCTCTATATAAGACTTACGAAGTGTTATTTCTCCATCCTGTGCAAGGGTCCATTTTTTATCATTCAATATAAATGAGGATGGAAAGAAATGGATCTTTACACCATCGGCATAGGTATGCAGGCGTGCATTCAATTGTGCATCGCTTAATGTCTTACTTGCACTGGTTGATAGCTGGATATTTGAAATGTCATTTTTTGAACTGAAGATCAGTTTCGTATTTGGAAAATGAAGGCTGTCGCTGATGGAAACATCTCTTACAGAAACGGTTGTATTTAAACTGTCAAGGTTGCCCTTGCCTTCCAATGTGATATCATCAAATCGTTTGCCATCGTAACTAAACTCAGGTATGCTGGCATTGATGTTGAATTCGTTTGTTGCCATTTTAAGATTTCCTGAAAAAACAGCATTATTAAAACCGGTAAGGCGCTTATCAAATAACCTTACATAAGGATCAACTTCTTTTGTTTTAATTAGAAAAGAAAAATCCTGGTCGCCGATGGTATAGTTTGGTTTTTTAAAATAAGAAGGATAATAGCGGTTAAGGAAAAC
>JBBSJI010000088.1:0-11110 GCA_038257425.1 Chitinophagales bacterium | reverse complement strand
TAGTACTGCAAAGTTTATTGTTAGTAAGCCGCTGTAGCATATCGCCCACATTAACAACAATTTGCTCGGGCAATGAAGTTACAGGTACCCACTTATCTTGTTTAGATAAAATTTCCAGGCCGTCGGCCGAAGCTCCTACAAACAGTGTAATTAAATTAATGTCTTCATGTTGTTCTGCCCTTATAGCACTAACAGGTTCTGTGGTAATTGGGGGATAATGAATTGGCCTTAAAATTGAATTGCCATTATAAACGAATTCATCAAAATAGTGCTCATCTAATCTAAGATAAATAGCTATAGCTTGTAAAAGGGCTGTTCCTGATTTTTCAAATGCCCTATACGCCTCAAACAGCGTTTTATCAAAATTATCAAATTCTTTTACCGAAACATTATCCGGATATATTTCATCACTAAAATTATCCCGTGCTATTTGACCGTATTGAAAGAATTCTTTCAGGTCTGGCGCTTCGCTACCCTTTGCGTGCTCTTTACCAAAACTCGTATATCCTCTTTGTCCGGACAATCCTTTTATCTCATACTTTTTTTTCTGATCGAGTGGTAATGAAAAAAACTGTTGTACATATTTATATAAATTAGCAATCAGTTTATCAGAAATTCCATGATTTTTAACTGCTACAAACCCAATTTCTTCATAGGCTATTCCTAAACTCTGCACAAATTCTGTTTTCTTTTGAACGTCACCAGATAAAAAATCACTGAGATCAACCGAGGGAATAGACATAAATTTCCTTAATTATATTTAATACTTATAATGCTAATTATACGTGTAAGCAACTATATTATTTACTATCTGCTTTCCAAATTCCATAATAGCATATTCTTTGGCTTTTTTATAGGTGGTGGTGCCTTTAATGAAACCCATATCAGATTTTTTAATCCACTTATTTTCGGAATAAATATATTTTTGAAGTGAGTACCTTATACTATCTACAGTATAATTTCCGCCAAATTCTACTTTTATTTTCTTTGTACCTGGTTCTATATTCTTATCCAAAGTTTCTGCATTCTTAAAAGAATGTATATCTGGAAAATTTTCAGTTACGTAGTTTGAAGACAATATCACAAGTTTGCTATTCTGATAAAAAGATACTTTATCAAAAATATTTTCAGAGACTTGTTTTTTTAAGCTATCATTATTAAAATTTACCAATTCAATATAAAATATATCGATTTTAGCTTTCTTGCTATTTGAACATTTTGTTGATATTATTACGGTAAAAAAAAAGATTAATACCCACAGCAGAAAATTATATTTTTTTTTAAAGACCATACAATGCGCTAATTTTTAACATTTCGTCAATGGGTTTTCTTGCAGCCTGGCGGAGTTCTTCATCCATAATTATTTCAGGTGCCTCATATTTAAGGCACAAATATAATTTTTCTAAAGTGTTTAACTTCATATGTGGACAATCATTACATGCACAACTGTTATTTGGCGGGGCAGGAATAAAAGTTTTATCAGGACTTGTTTTCTGCATCTGGTGTAAAATACCTGTTTCGGTTGCAACTATAAATTCGGTTGCACTGTCATTTTTTGTAAAATTCAATAAACCCGTAGTGCTACCAATAAAATCCGCAATTCTAAGAACAGGGTCTTCACATTCCGGGTGTGCAATAAGTTTTGCTTTTGGATGACGTATTTTTAATTTGGTTATTTTCTCAAGACTGAATATTTCATGAACCATACAAGCGCCGTTCCATAATACCATATTTCTACCCGTCTGCTTGTTGATATAAGCCCCAAGGTTCTTATCTGGTGCAAAAATGATAGGTTGATCAGCCGGTAAGCTTTCTACTATTTTTTGAGCATTAGAAGAAGTACAGATGATATCACTAAGTGCTTTAATACCTGCAGAACAATTTATATAGGTTATTATTTTATGGTCAGGATGTTTTTCTTTAAATAATTTAAATAATACCGGTGGTGCAGAATCACTTAAAGAACATCCAGCTTTTAAATCCGGTAATAAAACTTTTTTTGATGGGTTTATTATCTTGGCTGTTTCGGCCATAAAGTGTACCCCTGCAAAAACTATTATATCGGCTTCTGTTTTGGCCGCCTGTTGAGCTAAACCTAAACTATCCCCAATAAAATCAGCCACATCCTGTATATCCGGCTCCTGGTAATAATGGGCCAGTATAATGGCATTCTTTTCTTTTTTTAAATTTTCAATTTCTGCAAATAAATCAATTGATGGATCTATATCAATATCCAAAAAACCTTTTTTTTCTAAAGCTTCAACAGCACTGTTAATATCTACCATAATATGTATTAATACTTATTATTTATATAATCATCTACTACTACTAGGGCTGTTAATTTGTGGAAAGAATAAAAACAGCATCTATTGCAAAATTAAAACCTTTAGTTTATCAACGTTCATCCACAGGTAATTAACATTTAATTATTTCAATAACTGAAAGATATAACCCAGACAGGTAAATAGAAAACCATTTTCATACTTTGTTTTTAACAGTCGTTAATAAGTAAACCTGTGGAAACAATATTTACATATTAACAATTAAATGCTGTTGATAACGATGGTATAAACTATACCTTAATAACAGAGGGAGCAGATAAAATTTTATTGAAGGTAAACTTTACGCATTTTACTCATCCTTTTTATTTACAAAAAAGGGGGTTACCAACATAAAATCTATATTATTACCAACCTGTTGTTAAGAACCTTACAATAAGGAATAAATATCGTGTAAAACCCCGGATTCTATTAGGCTTACAGTACAAGGAACCCTTATGCAACCTACATTATAATGTTTTTACAGCCTTTAAAAACCCGTTTTATATACATTTTTACCCTATTTTTGCCCTCCAAATTTAACTTCAAACAGATATGCAAATTATTCAGGGAATTCGTGACAAAGGCGCTGCAATAGTAATTGTGGTGATTTCGCTTAGCTTAATAGGCTTTATTTTAATGGATGCAAAGCAGGGCGGTAATAATTATAGTGCAGGCTCAGGCAATGTCGGTAAAGTAAACGGCCAGACCATTGAGCAAAATGAATTTAATAAAAAGGTAAGAAATTTAGAAGCCCAGGACGAACAGCAGTCTGGTCAAAAACCTACAAACACCCGCTCGGCTCAAATACGTGAGCAGGTTTGGAATCAAATTGTAGCAGAAAAGATTTTTTATGCTGAAGCAGATAAACTGGGTATTGAATTTACATCCAAAGAATTGGATAATATTCTAAAGAGCAACGACCCGTCTAACCCATTGATGCAGGAAAAATCAATGATTGATCCGGCAACCGGAAAATTGGATATGAGTAAAGTGGGCCCGGCCTTAGCAAATATCAAAAAATTAAAAGGTGAGCAATGGGATGTATTTAATGCCCAGATAATTGAACCCCAAAAATTAACCAGTGTTTCTACAAAATATTTTGCACTTTTAAATGCAGCTGCATATTATCCTACGTGGATGGAAGAAAAAGACAGCAAAGAAAGCAAAAGCTTTGCTACAATTTCATATGTACAGATACCTTATCAAACAATAAGCGACAGTACTATTAAAGTAACTGATGCCGAAATTGAAGAATACGTTAAGAAACATAAAGACCTGTTTAAGCAGGAAGCTGGCCGTATGATATCTTATGTAACTTTCAGCCAGTTACCCAGCGCAGCAGACAGTGCCAGGACAAGAGCTGTTGTAGAAGGTTTAAAAAATGAATTTGCAAGCGAGTCAAATGTAAAGACATTTATAGCAAGAAATGCATCTACAATAGCTTATGATAGTACCTACAGGCCTAAAACCAGGATTCAAACCACACAACTGGATAGTATTTTAAAAGTACCGCAAAATTCAGTTTATGGCCCTTTTGTTGAAAACGGAAGTTATGTGTTGGCAAGAGTTTTGGGAACAAAACCAGTACCAGATAGTATAAGGGCAAGACATATACTTTTTAAAGTTAATGATCCGGAAACAGGCCAGGCCATTATGGAAGAAAGCCAGGCAAAGAAAATGGCGGATAGTGTTTTAGCACTACTTAAAGCGGGTGGAGATTTTGTGGCATTAGCTAAACAATATGGCTCAGATGGAACAAAAGATATTGGAGGAGATCTGGGATATTTTGGTTTTCAGGCACCCATGGTACCGGAATTTAACCAGGCAACTTTTGGAAAACCTGTTGGAACAAAGGAAGTAATCTTATCAAGATTTGGTTATCATATTATTGAGATAACTGGTGAAAAAGCATTGAATCCTGGATACCAAATCGCTTTTATGGCAAAAGAAATTTTTGCAACCGAGGAAACCATTAATAAAGCCAGCAACGATGCAGTTAAACTTTCTGCAATTAAGGAGCCTAAAAAATTCGATGAATATTTACAGAAGAACGGGTTACAAAAAATATCGGCGCCAACATTAATAAAAGAAAATGATGCCCAGGTAGGACAACAAATGCAGGATGCCAGAGCATTGGTACGCTGGGTGTTTGAGGCCAAAAAGGTAGACGTAAGCGACCCGATGCCTGTGGGAGACCAATTTGTTGTAGCAGTTGTTGATAAAGTATATAAAGAAGGAACACAGGATATAGAAACTGCTAGGCCTTTAGCAGAAAATGCAATAAGGGAAGAGAAGAAAGCAGAAATGATCATCAAAAACCTGGGTGCTAATCCAACTATGGAAACCGCAGCATCCAAATACAGCAAAGAGATTTTAACAGCAGGTGCCGATTCCAGTATTACGTTTAAATCGCAGATTATAAATGAAATTGGAAATGAGCCAAAATTGATCGGCGCTATTTTTAATAAAGCCAATTTTAATAAAATTGCTGCGCCTGTTGCCGGTAAAACCGGTGTATATGTTTTTAAGGTAAATGCAATTGCGGAAAAAGCGGTTGATCCTAATGAAGATAAAACTCAAATGAGAATGCAGCAAGTAATAGCATTACGTAATCAGGCAGTATCTAACTGGTTTGAAGGCCTGAGAAAAAAAGCAACCATAAAGGACAATAGGAGCGAATACTTTTAATTGATATTTTTCCTTTTATAGAAAACAGCCATCATTATTGTGATGGCTGTTTGTTTTACCTTTGTATTATGGATGAAACATTTGTAAATAAAGTTTCGGAAAGCGGGATAGTTACGCTGGACCTGGAAGACTTTTATCCTAAGGATGAGACGGTGATCTTTGATATGAAGGATCATTTATTCATGGGGCTCATTTTGAAAGAAAAGGATTTCAGGGAAGTGATGAAAAACCTGGACCTTGCTCCATATACAAACAAAAACATTGCACTTACCTGCAGCGCCGATGCTGTAATACCCATGTGGGCTTATATGCTTGTATCAAGCTATCTGCAACCAGTAGCTAAACTGATCGTTTTTGGTGATGCAGATTTTTTACACAAAACCCTGTTTTTACAAAATATAGAAAAAATCAACCCCGAAGACTACAAAGACCAACGGGTGGTAGTTAAAGGCTGCGGAGAATTGCCTGTTTCTGAAACAGCTTATGTAGCCATAACCGCATTGTTAAGGCCCGTTGCAAAAAGTATTATGTATGGCGAACCCTGCAGCACGGTTCCTATTTATAAAAAACCAAGAGCAGTTTAAAACCACCCTCTTTTCTTAAATATATATAACATCAGCAGCGGGATAAAGATCATCAGTCCTACAATAGAATAGAAGCCAATCTGTTCGTGTGCAAAAGGAATAACATCAAAATTCATCCCGAAAATTCCACCGATGACAGTTGCGGGTGCTAATAAACAGGTTACCACAGCCATCACTTTCATCACTTCGTTCATTTTTAAATTCACGTTACTCAGGTAAAGATCCTGCAGGTTCATCATCATATCTCTGTAGTTTTCCGAAAGATCATTTGCCTGGATGATATGATCATATACATCTTTAAAATATTTTTCTGTTCTTTCTTCTATCAAATCGCTTTCACTTCGTAAAATCCCATTTACCAATTCTCTCACAGGCCCTATACTTCGTTTTAATATGATCATTTCTTTTCTAAGCATATTGATTTTTGCAAGTGTTCGCTTATTTGCATTGCGGATGATATCTTCTTCAAGTATCTCTATCTTTTCACCAAGCTTTTCCATAACGAGGTAATAATTGTCAACGATCATATCAATAAGCGAATAGAAAAGAAAATCGGCCCCGTTTTGGCGAGCCTTGCTGGTACTCATCTTTAGCCGTTCCCTCAACGGATTAAAAACATCTCTTGATGCATCTTCCTGGTAGCTGATAACAAAATTTTTGCCCAATACAATGCTGATCTGCTCCGTCTCCACAGTAGAATCCTTTTCGTTAAAATACAACATATTCAGTACGCAATAAATAAGGCCATTGATATCGTCCATTTTTGGCCGCTGCCCCATACTGAGGATATCTTCCGTTATCAGATAGTGAATACCATAATGATTGCTTAATTCTTCAACATCAGCTTTGCGAAGACCGTCTAAATTTATCCATGTTGTAGAGGGAGAGATCAGGTAAGGATAACTTTCAGCAATAGAGCCTATTTCCTTAACCTCAAAATGCGAATTATCATAATCATGAACAAAAATCTTTATTTGCTCGGGCTCTTTGCGTGGAGAAGCAATAGTAGGATTAACCCGCAATACCTTTTTGGTACGCAATAATTCCATCGGGTTAAACAGGTAAGATAAATATTTACGTGCAGCCATATGATCAATAAAATTAAACAGCAAAGGTTAAAAAAATGAAATTAAGATTTTATTTTATCCTGTAAGGCCATAAAAAAACCGAAGCATGTTGCTTCGGATCTAAAAATATGATGATAATTTATTTGGCAACAGGCGCAGCAGGTGCCGGGGTCGGCGGAGCATCTGAGTTCCACATATCCCTGTGCATTTTCCATTTACCGTTTTCTTCTTTCCAGCACACAATAAATTTCCCTTTTTCTACAGATACATTATTTGTTATAAACACTTCATATTTTCCAGTTTCTACAACTCCCTCTTTTCCGCCAATCACTTCTTCAGTGGTAAGTGCAATATTGGTAATACCACCTTTATGAGCCTCTTTGAAAAACGCCGTGATGGCTGCAGGACCGCAAACCTTAGGCATAGTTGGAGGGTACATACAACCTTCACTTGTATAAAGGTTTACAAATGCGGCAGAATCTCCCGTACCAAAACTGGCACCAAATACTTTATTACTGGCAGCAATTGCCGCTTTAGCACTGTCCAGACTGAAAGAAGAAGAAGCCGTTTCCGTTTTGGCAGCTTCATTAGCACAAGAACTGAAAAGCATTGTCCCGATAGCCATTGGGACAACAACACCTAAAAATTTTAAAAGAGCATGTTTCATATTTAGTTAGTTTAGAAATTGAATATACAATCAATAAACTTATTATGCAACGCGGCTGTTGGGTATTTTAATTACGTCTGCCGCCCGATGTAAAATTTCTGCTCTTTCCTTTATCATACGATCCAAAACTACGGGAACGTTTTTGTCCTTGTTTTTGAGGCGGTGCCGGAGGCGCATTTAAAGATGAAGCACTTAAAGGATAAGGATGATTATGAATTATGGGAATATTAATACCTATCAATTTTTGAATGTCTTTCAGCTCAGTTCTTTCATCTGCATCGCAAAAAGAAATGGCTATACCCGTATTGCCCGCCCTGCCTGTACGGCCAATGCGGTGTACATAGGTTTCTGCAACATTGGGTAATTCAAAATTCATTACATGGCTCAGGTCATCTATATCAATACCACGGGCTGCAATATCAGTAGCAACCAACACACGCAACTTTCCGTTTTTAAATTGGCTTAACGCATGCTGTCTGGCATTTTGCGACTTGTTGCCGTGTATGGCGGCTGCTGTAATTTCGTGGCGATGTAAAAATTTTACAACCTTATCTGCACCGTGTTTTGTACGGGTAAATACTAATGCCGTTACAATATCTTCATCTTTTAATAAATGCAGCAACAGGTTTGGCTTATCTACCTTACCCACATAATACAAGCTTTGTTCTATTGCGTCAACTGTTGAAGACACCGGGGTAACTTCAACTTTAGCAGGGTTGGTTAACAGCACATTTGCCAGCTTTTGAATTTCGGGCGGCATAGTAGCCGAAAAGAAAAGCGTTTGTCTTTTTGCAGGCAGTTTGGTTATGATCCTTTTTACATCATGTATAAAACCCATGTCCAGCATACGGTCTGCTTCATCAAGCACGAATATTTTTAAAAATTTCAGGTCGATAAAACCCTGGCTTATCAGATCAAGTAAACGACCCGGTGTAGCTACTAAAATATCAACACCTCTTCTTAAAATGTTGGTTTGGTGTAATTGGGAAACACCGCCAAAAATTACCGTATGGGTCAATCCTGTATGTTTACCATACGCTGCAAAGCTTTCATCAATCTGTATTGCAAGCTCACGTGTTGGTGTTAAAATGAGGACTTTTATTTTATGTGGCCCACGTTCTTCTCCTTTGTTTTTGTAAAGCAACTGTAAAATAGGAATTGCAAAAGCAGCAGTTTTGCCGGTTCCGGTTTGGGCACAGCCAAGCAGGTCCCTTTCTTCTAAAATTAAAGGAATACTTTGTGCCTGTATAGGTGTTGGAATAGTGTATCCTTCTGTGCTCAATGCTTTCAGGATAGGATCAATAAGATCTAATTTTTTAAATGGCATTAAATGGTTTATTTATGTTTGTGTGGGCTGGCAAAGATGTTGCATATTCTGAATCAGCAGTAAAAATTATTATTCCACATTGCCTGCAACGGGCTTTCTTAAGAAAGGAAGTGGAATGCAAATCTACAGTTTTGTTATTTAATGGCATATAAAACCTGTAATGCAACTGTTATTATGTATTTCTGTTCGTAAATTCGTGTATAACTTAAACCATGCCTACTCTTACTATCACTACTATTCAAAGCAATTTAGCCTGGGAAGATAAAGCCGCCAACCTGCATATGCTGGAGCAAAAGATCAGCAGCATGGAAGAAAAGACAGAGATTGTAATACTGCCCGAAATGTTCAGTACAGGGTTTAGTATGCGGCCCGAAGCATTGGCCGAAACCATGGATGGAGAAACGATAGAATGGATGAAAAGAGTAAGCAGGGAAAATGGTATTGTGCTTACAGGAAGTCTGATGATAAAAGCCGAAGAAAATTATTATAACCGGCTGGTATGGATGTTACCTAATGGGCAATACGGCTATTACGATAAGCGCCACTTATTTGCTTATGGCGAAGAGGACAAACATTACAGTGCCGGCAATAAAAAATTAATAGCATCGGTAAAAGGATGGAAGATAAATTTATTGGTTTGCTACGATCTCAGGTTTCCTGTTTGGGCGAGGCAAGCCCCCCTCTCCTCCAGGAGAGGGGATGGGGGTGAGGTTGAATACGATGTACTCATTTATGTAGCCAACTGGCCCGAACGACGCAACCATGCGTGGAAAACCTTATTGTGTGCAAGGGCCATAGAAAATCAATGTTATGTTGTTGGTGTAAATCGTGTGGGTACCGATGCAAATAATATTTATTACAGCGGCAATAGTTTGGTTATTGATCCAACCGGGCAGGTGCTTTACCATATGGCTGATGAAGAAGATGTAAATACAATTACACTGCAGAAAGAATTATTAGAAGAGGTACGAACAAAATTCCCCTTCTGGAAAGACGCCGATACTTTTAATATCGAATAATCAATCGCCAACGGGCAATATGTAAAATCGAAGCTATTGCCAATTGCTTATAGCCCATTGGTTTTCCTGATCATTTCCATCACCAGCTTCATTTTATAATCTACACCCTTAAGCAGTGCATCATAATTTGTGCCGATATAAATATCAGGTTGCACACCACTGCCATTTTTGGGCACATGGTTATATTGAACCAGGCGAAACAAGGGCAACCTTACTTTTATTTTGGTGTTGGGTAAAATAATATCCGGAATTAAAATGCCGTTGTTGCCATGCCAGCCACCGCCGGTTTCTTCCCCTATCAATGTCACACGTGGCTGACCTTTAACCGCATTGCTGAATAAGGAAGACGCTGAAAAAGTATTGCCATTAATAAGCACAAACAAATTGCCGACATAGTGATTTTGTTTTTTTGGCATATATACTTTTCTTTCCCAGTGACCAAAATGATAAAGCCCGTCTTTTTTCTTTTTTGTAAGAAAGAAAAGACCCAGGTTATTCATAAATGCACCCTTAACATATTTGGAATAAGGCCGCAGCGATTTTGCAACTGCAAAAGAAGTATCAGCCACTCTAAAATTTAAACGGCTTACATATTTAGTTAGTAAAGTTGATAGCCTGATTCTGCCGCCCCCGTTGCTGCGGATATCAAGCACTACATTATCAATTCCTGTTTTTTTAATATACCTGAAACTTTGCCTGTAAAACCTGCGCAGGCTTCCTGCAGAAAATGTGTTGATGGTAATAATTGCGGTGTTGTTGGCGGTATCTATAGCCAGCGACCTGAGGTCTTGTAATTTCTTTCTCCGTGTTTCTTTTTTATCCGGTGGCAATCTTACCAAAGCGCTGTCCCTGGCTTTTTTGCTGCTGTCGGCAGATTGATCAAAAACAGGGATGCTGATCCGTTGCTCTACCCCCGCCTTATTTAAAAAAGTTACCGAATACGATTTACTTACGCCAAAAATATTACGATGGTAATAGGGAAAGTTATTACTGAGCCTTAAATAGTTTACATTGTTGGCATAACCATCCTCGGTCATGTAATTGAACATAGCATCTTTAAGTTGTGCATTGCTTAAACCGTTTACAGAAGTGATGAGTGTTCCTCTTTTTAAAATTGAATCTTTCTTGTTAAGGTTATTGGTAACAGACATGGTATCATTCCATACTTTCATAAAAAGCGGAAAAGAAGGGATTTTTTTATCGGCTGCCCATTTGTTGTAAGCCTTACTCCTGCCAAAGCTCGTGTGGCCGCAATGGATCTTATCGGTAAGCGGGGCAATGATCTTCCAGCCAAACTGCTGCTCGGTCATGCTGTCTCTAATGCCTGCATAATATTTTTCAAAATACATATCCATGCTATCCTTACTGGTATACCAATAAAGTGATGGATGTTTTTTTTCAAGGATGTTTCTTAATAAAGAATAATCCTGTTGTAGT
>JBBSJI010000087.1:0-11318 GCA_038257425.1 Chitinophagales bacterium | reverse complement strand
GCGATATTGCTAAAATGGAGGATGAATTGGGAGATGTATTCTTTTCGCTGGTAAACTTTGCAAGGTTTTTGCATGTAGATGCGGAGAATGCCCTGGAAAGAACAAATAAAAAATTCATTACCAGGTTTACGCTTATGGAAGAAGAGGCTTTAAAAGATGGTAAATACCTGCATGATATGAGCCTGGAAGAGATGGACGGCATATGGAACCGCATAAAACATCAACAATAATATTGTAATTGCAAAACAACCTTTCTTATAAACATATTTTATTTAAGAACAGCTACCTGCTGATCATAGCCGCATTGCTTTTTATTGTTTCGTTGATTATTGATAATTACTGGTCGGGTAATTCCTCTATAAATGCAGTTCGTAAAAACATTGAGACCTATGTGCAGAAACAGGAGATAGATTTTACAACGCTTCTTGCAGATAGTGCGCTGATGCAAAAGATAAATGATAACCGGTTTGAAGAGAATGACCTTTTGCAGTTAACAGAAAAAAATTATTTTGTTTTCCACTATTTTGTAAATGATATAGGCCTTCACCAATTAATTTTCTGGAATTCTCAAACAGTTTTGCCTACCGAAGTATTGCTTAACTCTAAAGCCAGGAATGGGTTTGTAAAACTGGATAATGGTTATTATGTGTGGCAAAAGAAAAATACCACACATAGTATTACACTTGCATTAATACCTGTAAAGTGGGACTATTTTGTAAACAATACCTATCTGGAAAATACATTTACTACCGGTGAAGAGATAGAGCGTAAATATGATATAGCATCAACGCCTAACACTGCTGCTGTTAGATCTATAAATGGCAGGGACCTGTTTTACATAGCTGAAAAATCAGGTTATGTAGTACCCCGGAATAATATGTTAGCTGTTTGGTTCAGGCTGCTGGCTGCAATTTTTGTATTACTGTTCATTCATTTACAGGCAACCAATATTGCAAAAGAGCAGCGTCTTACTAAAGCCATTCTTTTTTTAATACCGGTAGTATTAATACTGAGGTTGATCAGCTATTATTTACCGGTGCCTTTAAATTTCAGGCAGTTTGAATTATTTGATCCGGCTATATATGGATCCAGTTTTATTTTACGATCGCTGGGAGATCTGTTGATAAATTCCCTGCTGTTTACCTGGTTTGCCCTTTTTGTACATAACCAGATGCATGAAAAGGATATTAAGTTCACCGGGATCTCACCTGTTTATAAATGGACAATTTTGGTTGTGGTCTCTATCGTTCTGCTTTTAGCAACATTTGTTTCAGGACAAATTGTGCGTAGCATGGTTGCAGACTCCCAGATATCTTTTGACGTAATTAACTTTTTTACTTTAAATATTTATAGTGTTACCGGTTTTGTTGTATTATGCTGCATTGCTATTGGGTATTACCTCCTAAGCAAAATATTGATATGCATTGTTCAGCCTTTATTCTCTCTCAATTTCCCGGGCCTGTACCTGGCAGTGGCCATTGGGGGGTTAATTTATCTTACCGTTCAGCTTAATATAGCCAGTGCGGGGTTCGAATTATTGATTCTGGGCTGGCTAATCGTTTACATTTATTTATTGAACCAGGATTACCTGACCCTGTTTGTAAAAAAAATAAATTCAACCCGGCTCATCTTCTGGCTATTCTTTTTTTCATTGACCATTACGGGCATCATCGTTTTAGAGAATGATAAAAAGGAATTGCGAAACCGGGAGCATTATGCCGAAACACTTTCTACCAAGGCTGATCCATCCAGCGAAACATTATTGAATACCCTGCTTACCGATTTCAGGAATGAATTCCTGGCTGATAATTTTTACAGGTTTCATAACGACAGTACCAACCAGTTCTTTAAAGACAGCCTGGTGAATGGTAATTTTTCGGGCTACACCAATAATTACGAAACCCGGATCTTTACATTCGATCAGAAAGAAGATCCATTGTTCAACAGTAACAACGCCAGTTATAATGAGTTGAATACAGTATTAAATACCCTTGCCAAACCAACCAATATACCCGACCTGTTTTATTATGATGAATCTTATGACCGCTTCAGTTATATATCCCGTAAAACGGTAACCAATTATGATGGCGATACTTTAGGTTATGTTTTTGTTTTGGCCAATCCTAAAAAGTATAAGACAGATGCATTGAACCTTGAACTTTTTTCGAAAGGGAAAAGTAATGCCATTGAGAACTCAGCAGTATATGCATTTGCAGTGTATAACAAACTTCAGTTGGTAAACAGCCATAATGATTATGCATTTGCTACACGGTTAACTCCTCAGCAGGTTCCCAAAGATGAGTTCGTTATTTATAAAAAGAAGGGCTATGATGAACTTTGGTATAAAGCCGGTCCGCAAAAAGTAGTAATTATTGCAAAGGAGAATAATACGTTCATTGAGTCAATAACTTTATTTTCGTACCTTTTCTGTGCTTTTTTATTGGTTACAGGTATTTTTTGGTTACTCCATATCAGTGTAAGGGCACGATTTAAAAAAGAGCGGTTCATGCATTATTGGCAACTGAGCCTGCGTAATCAAATTCACGGCACGGTTATTTTCATCAGTGTACTTTCATTCCTGGTTATTGGACTTGCAACCATCCTGTTCTTCATAAACCGGTATGAGAACAGCAACAGGGAAAAATTAAGTCGGGTAATTAATGTAATGGAAAATGAAGTAAGGATATCCTTATCCGAATTATCCATTTTTGAAGATGTTGCAAAAGTGAATGATGATAGCTACCGGGAGAACCTGGAAAAGATGATTGATAAAATATCTGAGATACATGCGGTAGATGTCAATTTATACGACCTGGATGGTAATTTAAAAGTTTCTTCATTACCACTGCCGTACAGTAAAGGAATAATAAGTAAGAAGATGGATCCTGTTGCTTATTACCACCTGAACCGGAAAAAGGAAGTACAGTTCTTTAAAGAAGAAAAAATAGGCAAGCTGAATTTTATCAGTAATTATGTTCCTGTAATTGATGCCAATGGCAGGGAATATGCCTACCTCAACATTCCCTATTTTACCAGTCAGAGTAAATTGCAGGAAGAGATCGCCAATTTTCTTGTAACAATCATAAATCTGAATGCATTTATATTTTTAATTGCAGGTATTGTTGCCCTTTTCATAACGAACCGTATCACAAGGTCTTTCTCTTTTATCAGCGAAAAAATGAAAGCTGTAAACCTTGGGCAACTTAACGAAGCTATTAACTGGAACCGGGATGATGAAATAGGCGAGTTGGTGAAAGAATACAATAAGATGGTTAGCAAGCTTGACCAGAGTGCTGTCTCGCTTGCCAAGAGTGAAAGGGAAGGCGCATGGCGTGAAATGGCCAGGCAGGTAGCACATGAAATAAAGAACCCACTAACGCCAATGAAATTAAGTTTACAATATCTTCAGAAATCTATCCATAATAAATCAGATAATATTGAAGAACTGACTGCAAGTGTGGCTAAAACACTGGTGGAGCAGATAGATCACCTCAATCATATTGCAGGTGAGTTCAGCCAGTTTGCCAATATTGGTAATCCAAAATACGAAGTAGTAGATGTGAATGAAGTAATTAAACAGGTTATCCATCTGCATTCTGTTGACGAAAAAATTGAAATGAACTGGAAGCCTACTTCAAAAAAAGTGATGGTGCATGCAGATAAAACACACCTGAACCGTTTATTTACCAATCTTATCTTGAATGCCATGCAGGCAATACCAGCAGACAGGAATGTGCATATACAGCTAGACGAAGAAATAAAGGACAATAAGGTGTTGATCAAAATAAAAGATAATGGCAACGGCATTCCCAACGAAATGCAGGCAAAGATCTTCACGCCAAACTTTACTACCAAAACATCAGGTACAGGGCTTGGCCTGGCAATGAGTAAGGGCATTGTAGAACAAATGAAGGGCAGAATATGGTTTGAAACAGCAGATGGTATTGGCACTACTTTTTTTGTAGAACTGCCTTTGCATACCTGATTATAATATTTCTAAACAGTCAGTCTGTACAATTTCATATCAACATCCATTACAGGTAAAGCCGCAGGCAATTCCCGCTTTTGTATTTCTATAAATCCATTTTTTTCATAAAACCGTTGGGCTGCAATGAGATATTTCTTCAAAGTCTGGTTCCAATTGTAAGGTTATCTGTATTTCGAAATCCTTCATTTTGAATGTTAAGGATCAGATCGGCAACACTGTTTTTAAAGATGTCAGTATAGATTTCGATTTTGCAGGTTGCCATGTATATTTCTATTTTAAGATAAGCCCTTTAAGATTTTTCTATTATATACAAAGCTTTCAAATTGGGCTAATCCAAAGCTGCTTAAATTTTGCTCTTTAGTAAGCATTGCCTTTTGTGCAGCCAATACACCATAGCGGGTGTCTTTAAATCCTTCTATACTATGTGCATCCGGATCAATAGATATCATCACCCCTTTTTCAATCGCATAATCAATATGTCGCCAGTCAATATCAAGCCTGTTGGGGTGAGCATTTAATTCGATCACCACATTGTTGGCAGCACAGGCATCTATAATTTTTTTATGATCAACCGGGTAACCTTTGCGGCTTAGTAATAATCTGCCCGTCATATGTCCAAGTATGGTAGTGTAAGGATTTTCTATGGCAGTAATGAGTCGTTGCATTGCTTTTTCTTCAGTCATTTTTAAAATACTATGCACAGATGCGATCACGATATCAAAAGTGGCCAGTATAGAATTGCTGTAATCAAGACTGCCATCATATAGAATATCACTTTCAATACTCTTGAATATTTTAAACCCGGTAAACGTATTATTCAACTCATCGATCAATTGATGCTGGGCATTTATTCTTTCTTCATGTAACCCCTGGGCATAAAAAGCACTTTTACTGTGGTCACTTATCACCAGGTATTCAAACCCCTGGGCTTTAGCTGCATTTGCCATTTCTTCCAGGGTATTACTTCCATCGCTCCAGTTACTGTGGCAATGAATAATACCCCGTATATCTTCGGGTTGTATTAGTTTGGGCAGGTGAGTGCTTTTAGCTCTGTTGATCAGCTCTGGATTTTCCCTTGCACATGCAGGTATATAATTGATACCAGCCTGCTTAAAAATGGGATAATCATCTGTTTTGCTGCAACCAGAAAAGTCGATATCGGGATATTGACCCAGAAAAGCATTGATAAATGCCGGGCTTCCGGAATTTGTAAAAACCTGCTTTTGTAACTGTTCCGCCCCTGTATATAACCTCAGTTTAAGGCCATTCAGCAGTTTATACAATAGGCTGCCGTGCTTTTCTTCCAGTAATTCGGGCGGGTTAGCAGTTGCAAATTTGGGTTTTATCATTTCATTGGTACTATTAACCACATATTCCAGTTCTTCAATAATTTCAAGCTGGCGTTTAAAACTGCCGGTTAAAAATACATTTTCGGCCAAAAAAAGTTTTTCAAGATAAGCAGTAATCTGGGGCTCTACGGCTTCTACCTGTGGGTATAAATAACTGCCCTGATTGCTTAAATAAAATTCGATGGTTTCAATAATACTTAGCTGCGTTTTTTCACCAAAGCCTTTATATAATTTCAGCCGGTTTTCTTTGCATGCGTATAAAAGTTCGCCAATACTTTCTATTCCCATCTCTTTCCAGATGGTAGAAATTTTTTTTGGTCCGATACCTTTTATTTTCAGCATTTCAATAACACCTGCAGGAGTTTTTTGTATCAATTCCTCCAATAAGAGCAATGAACCTGTTTCAAGGATCTCAACAATTTTTTTACCGGATGATTCACCAATACCTTTTATTTCAAAAATTTTTTCTTTAGGTATTTCAGATAATTGGAATGGTAATTTTTCAATATTGAAAGCAGCAGAAGCATACGATTTGGCCTTAAAATTATTTTCTCCATGAATGTCCATTATTTTGCTCAAAAGGCTGAAAATGTCCGCAATTTGGTAATTATCCATTTTTCAAAATTGTTCCTGTAAATGTATGAAGAATAAAAAACAGGGGTAATAAAATTTGTTTTTAGTAAATAAATATGACTGATTTTATTGAAAAAGTGAAAATATTTTGGTTTTTAAAAGAGCTATTTAAAAGCATTGAAAAAACAATTATTTTAGAAAATTTATTGGGAATAAGCATTTGATAAGAAAATGTATCAGCTCAAAGAAATAGAAAACAGTAGTGAGGATAATAATGATCGGGAAGTTGAACGATATGTGCTGAAATGGTTTGTGGGCAATAGTTTCAGGCAAATAAAAAGTCCCGGAATAAACCGGGACTTTAAAGATATTTTGCTTTGTAAAAAGCGAAGCTTACTTCTTCTTAGCAGCTTTCTTAGCAGCTTTCTTCTTAGGAGCGGCTTTTTTTGCAGCTTTTTTAGGAGCAGCTTTTTTTGCAGCTTTCTTAGGAGCAGCTTTCTTAGCAGCGGCTTTTTTTGGAGCAGCTTTTTTTGCAGCTTTTTTCTTTGTTGCCATTTTTTTAAAATTTAATTGGTTAGTAAATAATACTTAAAAATAAAAACATTTTTTAAACTACCAAAAAAATATTAAAAAAATTATGCAGATGCTTCAACAGCGGCAACGGAAACAACTGTCTTGTCTCCTCTTGTTTTTTTGAATTCAACCAGTCCATCTGTTAATGCAAAAATGGTAAAGTCTCTTCCAACACCAACATTTTTTCCTGGATGATAGGATGTGCCGCGTTGACGGATAATTATATTTCCTGCAATTGCAGGTTGACCACCGTAAATTTTTACACCTAATCTTTTGCTGTGTGAATCACGACCGTTTTTTACCGAGCCTTCACCTTTTTTGTGTGCCATGTTTTATAAGTTTTGAGTTTTAGGTTTTAAGTTTTAAGCTGAACAATTTTTTAGCCGCTTATCACTTATTACTTATTACTTTTTATTTAAGCGATGCCTGTTACTTTAATATGGGTATAGTGCGTACGATGTCCGTGTTTTTTACGGAAACCCTTTCTTCTTTTCATTTTAAAAGCGATCACTTTGTCGCCCTTTACCAGGTCGCTGATGATTTCAGCTTTCACTACTGCTTTTACTGCTGAACCCAAAGCAACGCTTCCGTCGGCATGGGTCATCAATACATCGGAAAACTCAACTGAATCCCCGGCTTTGCCTTCTATATGAGGCACGTATAAGCTGTCGCCTGCTTTAACTGTAAATTGCTGGCCTGCTATTTTTACTACTGCTAACATAAATTCCCAAATTTAGGACGGCAAAGGTAAGGGTTTAGCTTTAAAATTGAGCTATGTATTTGAAAAAATATACAGCATAACCGAGTATTTGGGGAAAACCCCGATACTTCAGTCTGAAATTCAGTTTAAATAATGGTTTTAAACGGCATATTCTTACATTCGCCACATAAACCATGCACCATATTTACAGGATCATGCAGATCCCCTTTACCATTTATGCCTTTTTGGTCTTTATCAGCTTCCTGCTGCTGATATTTCCCCTGGTGGTAATAGCTTCCCTTTTTGGTAAAATTATGGGGGGCAATTTTATTTACAGGCTTTGTCATGCCTGGGCCGATTTCTTTTTATTTATGATAGGCATTTATCATAAGAACATTTTTGAAGTGCCCCATGACAGTTCCCGGCAATATGTATTTGTATTTAACCATATCTCCTATATAGATATTCCTATTTTGTTAAAAAGTATCCGAAGGCAGCAGTTCAGGGTATTGGGTAAGGCCGAAATGGCTAAAGTGCCCCTTTTTGGATTTATATACAGAATGGCTGCAGTAATGGTAGAAAGGGGCGATCCTGAAAAAAGGGCAAGGAGTGTTTATCAGCTTAAGTCCGTTTTAGTTAAAGGTATTTCAATTGTAATAGCACCCGAAGGCACTTTTAATTTAACCCATCAGCCGCTTAAAGAATTCTATGATGGCGCATTTAAGATCGCCATTGAAACGCAAACGCCTATAAAGCCCATGTTATTCCTGGATGCATATGACAGGATGAATTATAACTCTATTTTTTCTATGCGCCCAGGCAGATCAAGAACGGTGTTCCTGGATGAGGTACCGGTAGATGGACTTACGTTGGATGATGTAGATGCTTTAAAGCAGAAAGTATATAATATAATGGAAGAGAAATTAATAGCTTACAAAGCCAGTTGGATAAAACCTGCCGTTGAATAAATTGATACATGAGTTAACTTTAGAACTCTAAGATGAACAATGAGCAAGAAATATTATTTACAGATGAATCCTCTGGCTTTTGGGCAGAGATCATACTTCCCCTGGCACTTCCTACTATTTATACCTATGCTGTTCCCCCGCAATTATTACAAAGAGCAATTCCTGGTTGCCGGGTAGAAGTTGTATTTGGCAAGCAAAAAAAATATGCCGGTATCATAAAAGCAGTAACAGATAAAAAGCCTCACTATCCCACCAAAACAATATTGAATGTACTGGATGATGAGCCCATACTGTTTCCGCAGCAGCTAAAGCTGTGGCAATGGCTCAGCGAATATTATATGTGCAGCGAAGGTGAAGTAATGGCTGCAGCCCTGCCCACTCATTTTAAACTGAGCAGCGAAACCATTTTAATTTACAATGAAGAGATAGGTGAGGATTTTACAAACCTGAATGATGAAGAATTTTTAGTGGCCGAGGCATTACTCTTAAAAAAAGAATTAAGACTTACAGAAGTGCAGCAGATACTGGATATAACACATGTATATCCTCTTATAAAAAAACTAATAGATAAAAAGGTATGCTTTGTTTGGGAAGCCATGGATGAGCAGTACAAGGTTAAAAAGGAAAGTTATGTTATCCTTAATCCTGAATACAGCAATGAAGAAAAACTAAGTGAGCTGTTGAATAACTGGAGCAGGGCGCCCAAGCAAATGGAATTATTGCTTGCATTTTTACATCTTCAGAAAACTGAAGGAGATGTTATTCAACATGAATTACTGAAAAAAGCAGGAGCTTCAGCAGCACAATTGAAAGGGCTTACAGACAAAAATATCCTTATTGTAGAGAAGCGCTCGGTTGACAGAATAAGATCCCTCCCCAAAAATGTAGAGATTGATTTTGAATTCAGCGCAGCACAACAGGAAGCATCGGATAAAGTTGCAAAAGCACTTGAAACAAAAAATGTTTGTCTATTGCATGGTGTAACCAGCAGTGGAAAAACACAGGTGTATATTAAACTCATTGAAAAATATTTTGCAGCAGGCCAACAGGTTTTGTACCTGCTGCCAGAGATAGCCTTAACAACGCAGATCATCCGCAGGCTGCAAAAACATTTTGGCGGTAATATCACCATTTACCATTCCCGTTTTAATAATAACGAAAGGATAGAACTCTGGAATAATATACGAACCGGTGAAGTTAAGATCGTGTTGGGTGCAAGGAGTGCCCTTTTCCTGCCATTTAAAGACCTTGGACTGATAATAGTGGACGAAGAGCACGATCCTTCATTCAAGCAGCAGGATCCGGCTCCCAGGTACAATGCAAGAGATGCTGCGATTTATTACGCATCACTTTTTAGTGCAAAGGTTTTATTAGGTAGTGCAACACCTTCGGTGGAAAGTTATTTTAATGCCATGCATGATAAGTATGCTTTGGTTGAATTGAATGAACGTTTTGGCGGTATAAAATTACCCGAGATTGAGATCATTGATACCAGGCAGGTTGCACAAAGAGGTAAAGTGATGATCAGTCCGCAGTTAAAAGAAGTCATGCAGCAAGCGCTTGATGCCGACAGGCAGGTCATCTTATTTCAAAACCGGAGAGGATATAACCCTTACCTCATTTGCGGTACTTGTGGCTTTATTCCGCAGTGTAGGCATTGCGATGTTTCACTTACGCTGCATAAATTTAGTAATAAACTGCATTGCCATTATTGCGCCAGTACCTATCCAAAATTAATTACCTGCCCGGCATGCGGCATCAACAATTGGTTAGAGAAAAATTTTGGTACTGAAAAAATAGAGGAACAGCTTGAAGAAGATTTTGCTAAATATAAAATAGCGAGGATGGATGTTGATAGTGTACGTGGAAAAACAGCGCATGATAACCTCATACAATTGTTTGAGCAGCACCGCCTGGATATTTTAGTAGGTACACAAATGGTAGTTAAGGGCCTGGATTTTGATAAGGTAAGTTTGGTAGGGATACTTGATGCGGATGGGTTATTGGCTTTTGCCGATTTCAGGGTTAATGAAAGAGCGTTTCAACTCATGGAGCAGGTAAGTGGCCGTGCAGGCAGAAAAAAAGAACAGGGCAAAGTGATCATACAATCAACCAATGTAAAGCACCCTGTTTTACTATTGGTTCAGCAGCATGATTATAAACAGTTCTACAACATCGAAATTGAGAAGCGCAAGGAGTTCTTTTACCCGCCCTACAGCCGTATTATTTTGCTAACTTTAAAACACAAGGATAAGAATATTGTGAGTGCTGCTGCGGAAAAACTAGCACAGTTATTAAAACAAGATCTTAAGGATTTTATTGTGGGCCCTGCAGCACCTGTTGTGAACAGAATTAGAAACCAGTATTTAATGGAGATACTGATCAAACTGCCCAAAGAACCGGGCATGAGTTTGCGGTATAAGGTTGCTATCAGGAACCATATTAACCTGGTAACTGCAGAGAAGAATTTTAAAAGCGTATCGGTTATTGCCGATGTAGATAAAATGTAACCCCCTCTAAATCTCCCCCTGAAAGGTGAGACTTGAAACAGTATGAAAGTGCAAGAAAATATATCAATTAAAGAGTACAATACATTTGATATCAATGTTTACGCAGATCTATTTGCCAAATTTAATTCGGTAGCTGAATTAGCTGAACTGCTTGAATTTAAGCAACCACAAACCACAAACCACAAACCACAAACTTTGATTCTCGGCGGCGGCAGCAATATACTTTTCACCAAAGATTTTAACGGACTGGTTTTAAAGAATGAGATCAAGGGCATCAAAACCATAAAGGAAGATGAGCATCATGTATATGTACAGGCAGGAGCAGGAGAGAACTGGCACGGGTTCGTTTTGTATTGTATTCAACACGGGTTGGCCGGGGTGGAAAATCTTTCTTTAATACCGGGCAATGTTGGGGCATCACCCATGCAGAATATCGGAGCCTATGGCGTGGAGGTAAAAGATGTTTTCTATTCGCTGGAAGCATACCATATAAAAGATAAAAGGATGATCAACTTTACCCTGAACGATTGTGAATTTGGCTATCGTGACAGTATTTTTAAAAGAAGGTACAAAGATGAGTTTGTAATAATGGATGTTACATTCCGGCTGAACCGCATTCCGGATTTCAATATTTCTTATGGTGCCATCGGGCAGGAG